>NZ_JBFHKV010001089.1:0-2824 GCF_041595215.1 Stieleria sp.
TCGACGGCGGAACGCGTGACCCCCGTGCCTATTACTTCCGCGGCATCGTGGCCTACAACCAAGGACGAAATGCCGAGGCGGAGTTGGATTGGCAGGTGGGAGCACAGATGGAAGCACGCACCGGAGGCGCAGACGGTATCGGTCGGTCCCTGTCGCGATTCCAGGGTTCGGCTCGCTTGAAGCTGGAAGAGATTCGGCAGAAAGCACGGATCAATGCGATGATGAACGCGGCGACTCGATCCGACACGCGAATGATGGAATTGGGAGTCCAGCCGAGTGCTTCTCCAGCCAGTGCCGCACCGGCAGGTGCCGCGCCGAGCGCGACGGCTCCGCCGGTTGGTGTGAAGCCGCCGCCGCCGGCTCCCAGTGCTCCCGTGGCCGATGATCCGTTCGCCGACGACGGTCCCGCGCTGGCCGACGGACAGCCCAAAGTCGAGAAGAACAATGCCTTGGAAGGGCTTGATGACAATCCGTTTGCCGACGATGCACCGGCAGGGGCTGCTGCCGACGCCGGCGATGCGGGCATGCCGGCCGCAGGCGACAACTCGAATCCGTTTGGCGAGCCCGCTGCTCCTGCCGGAGGCGATCCGTTCGGCACTGATACGGGAGCCGATCCGTTTGGAGCGCCGGCAGGCGGCGCACCCGATCCGTTTGGTGGTGACCCGTTCGGAAACTGATCGGCTGGCAAATCGCAGCTGAGATGGCGGACAGTCCGTCGCGATCAGCGTTTCGACGCTGATCGCAGCCCATTCGATAAGAGTTCGCACTGGTACAGTGCACAGGTTTAGGCGGCGCGTAGGGAACGGCGGAGTCGGGTGATCCGGCACCGGAACCAGATCACCCGACTCGTAAGCCATCCGTCAAGTTCTGCCCAGCGAGGTGTCTCGGCAGCACTCTCTGATGCCTGAGACGCAATTCCCCGTTACGTCTCAAGCGACCATCCATAGAAGCGTGTGCATCCCTGCTTCCTCCCTGCCCTGAGTCGTTTGCATGCGACGTGCCAGTCCGCGTGCGACACGGACCGGAATTTCAGTTCGCAGCCGCAACGGCATGCAGGGGACGCTATTGTCGCTGTAGTGGTGCGTTGGTCGCCGTTGAGAAGCTCGGTGGCGTTGTTGAAAAACGGCATCAGCGGATCTTGCCAGCCGACCGAGCAAGCGGTCTGCCCACGAAGTGGGCACCGAATGGAAAACACGGTGCAAGGAACGAGCACGTGCTAACGCGGGGACAGACCCCGGGCGTGGTAACGCGGGGACAGACCCCGGGTGTCACGCTGAGTACTGAGTACTGAGTACACGAGTGTCGCGGGGACAGACCCCGGTGCCACGGGAGAAATGGGACGAATTGGACGTATGCGACCTATGGGTCCCATTTGTCCTCTAGGTCCTATCTGCCTCTGAGGGCCCAGGTGCCCTGTCAGTCCTGGGTCGCTGGGGACAGACCCCGGTTTTCGTCGATCCGGCGGTGATCGTGGCGCTCGATGGTGGGCCGGACGTGGTGGCGGGTTCGGCGGCTCGTGGACGACCCCGGGTTTCGGCGTTAGATGGCGTCTTCGTTGCGGCCCATCAGATTGACGTTGGTGGCCGGGACGATGCGGGTGACGTTGACCTTGTTGCGTCGCAATTCTTCGATTTCGGCGGCCATTTCGGCAATCAGATTTGCAATTTCCGTCCCCGCAGCCTCGCCGATATTGTTCATCAACGCCTTGCGAGAATTAAAGGTCAGGCCGTTACGATTCATCGTCTTTCTCATCCGAATAGAAAAGGGTTCCTGGTCATGGATTGCTCGCCGGGTCGACTTGGCCCCCGTCTCGGCGACGATCATCCCATGCTCATTGGGCAACAATCAAGAGCGTAATTTCGCTGCGGGTATCCGCAAGGAAAGAATGCCATTTTGGGTGGAATGTCACTACTCCACTGTCACACTTTTGGCCAAATTTCTCGGCTTGTCGACGTCACAGCCCCGCAGCAGTGCGATGTGATAGGAGAGCAGTTGCAGCGGCACGACGGACACGATCGGCTGGATGATGGCCGGCACGTCGGGGATGTGGATCACGTCGTCGGCGACGGCTTCGATGTGCGGATCGTTTTTGCTTGCAACGGCGATGATCGGGCCTCCGCGAGCCTTCACCTCCTCCATATTCGCCATCACTTTGTCGTAGGTGGTGCCTTGGGGGATGATGAACACGCTGGGAGTTTTTTCGTCGACCAGTGCGATCGGGCCGTGTTTCATTTCCGCCGCCGGGTAGCCTTCGGCGTGGACATAGCTGATTTCTTTCAGCTTGAGAGCGCCTTCCAGGGCGGTCGGGAAGTTGTATTGGCGGCCGAGGTACAGAATATTCGTGGCGTCCTTGTACTTTTCCGCAACGGTTTTGACGTGTTCGTTGCAGTTGAGCGCCTCTTGAACCGCCCCCGGGGCTTGCTGCAGATCGCGGATGATGTTTCGTCCGGCTTCGAAGCTGAGGTGGCGGATGCGTCCGAAGTACAGCGCCAGCATGGCCAAGACGCAGCACTGCGACGTGTAGGCTTTGGTGCTGGCCACGCCGATTTCCGGCCCGGCGTGCAAGTAGACGCCGCCGTCGGCGGCCTGGGCGATGGAGCTTCCCACGACGTTACAGAGGGCCAGGGTGCGGTGGCCTTTGCGTTTGGTTTCCCGCAAGGCGGCCAGCGTGTCGGCCGTCTCGCCGCTTTGGGTGATCCCGAACACCAGCGTATTGTTTTCGATCGGCGGGTTGCGGTACCGCAATTCGCTGGCGTATTCGACACAGACGGGAATCCGCGCGAGTTCCTCGATCAGGTACTCGCCGACCAACGCGGAGTGCCAA
>NZ_JBFHKV010001090.1:0-2821 GCF_041595215.1 Stieleria sp.
AAGCAGGCTTACGGTGCCTCATGGGATCAGCAGCTCGTCTTGAATCTATTCACCGACTGTATCGAAGCCTCCATCGTACTCGGTCGCGACGAAGAATTTCGTAAAACCCTGCAGGCGATGATTCCAAGACTCTGTCCCCAGAAGATTGGTCAGTATGGCCAGTTGCAGGAGTGGCCGGAGGATTGGGATCGACCGACGGATACGCATCGGCACATTTCGCACCTGATTGCGTTGCATCCCGGTCGCGATATCTCGCCACTGACAACCAAAGAGTTGTACGAGGCGGCTCTGGTCACGATGAAACACCGGGGCGATGAGTCGACCGGTTGGAGCACGGGCTGGAAAACCTGCTTCTGGGCGCGATTACACAACGGCGACAAGGCGCATCAAATCTATCGTTTCTTAACCGCAAAGCGTGCTTATCCCAACCTGTTCGATTTCCATCCGCCGTTCCAGATCGACGGCAATTTTGGTGGCGCGGCGGGCGTTTGTGAAATGCTGTTGCAAAGCCATCTTCGAAGCGTCAATGCGGACGCACGATCGATCAGCGATGCAGCGTATGTTGCCTATCGGGAAAATCCATCCACGCCAAATCACTACCAAGGCGTCGCTCCGGACGAAACATTGGCCGATGCCCCCTATATCCTACACTTGCTGCCGGCACTGCCCTCGGCCTGGCCGGATGGCCGTGTCCACGGTCTGCGGGCGCGCGGCGGATTCGAAGTGGACTTGGCGTGGGAGGCTGGGCGGCTGATCGCAGCGACCATCCGGTCCGAGAAGGGAGGCACTTTCCGCCTGTATGCGGACGGCACGCTGAGTGAAAACATCGTCTTGTCAGTGGGCCAGTCGTATTCATGGGCCGAGCAGACCAAGCACTAGGCTCTGTCCCTAAAGTCCAGCGATCGAAAAGGGGGTCAGGAGTCAATAGTGCGAAGCACCCGTAGGGCCGTTCCGGCTATTGACTCCTGACCCCGTTTTCGCGGTTCGTTAGCTTGCGTGCGAGGAGACTTTGGCGTCGATGAAGTTTGCGGCATCGGGGCGGGAGAGGTCCAGTACGGCGACGCTGCCATCGCTGAGCCGACCTGGATTGACGACGCACGTGCTGGCAATTCGGCTGACACCCCGAGATTCGGTTTCGCCGAATGTGATCGCGAGTTCGGGATGCACCGAGTGAATCACTTCGCTGGCCAGCTTGGTGTCACCCGCCAAGTCGGACCGCAGCGCCATCGAAAGTTGACCCGACGGCGGCGTGGTGAGCATCACGATGGTGTGATCGACGGGGGTCCTGGTCAGATGCCGAAGGTAGTATTCGACCGCCGAACGTGAACTGCGGAGTCGGTCGTTCCAGGTGTCGATGACCTCGTTCAAATCGCCTCCCACTCCGACGACATGCACGCCAGCGGATTCGTAGGGCGTTGCGTGGATGCAGTGCACGTGCGGGTTGTCCAGTTCCGCCATCATGACCAATCGGGCGAAGTCGGCCAGGGGAACGTCGTGCTCACCGGGCAGCACGAAGACGGGACACCGCATCGATTTCGCCGCCGTGAAAAAGGCCCGGTAGAAGTCTTTCTGACGCGGAGACATCTTGCGGTCGACGCTGTGGCTGCCCGCCCAAAGTCCGCCGATACACACAGCGTCCGGATGATGATGTGCATACTGTTCGCTCAAGCACTCAAGCGTTTCCGGCTGCCCGTCCAGCCGACCGCCAATCAGCAATCGCTTCATCGTTTCTTCTCCGTCTTCGTTCACCTTCGATCCGGTTCAACTCAACGAATCACACCATGACCGCAGCGTTCCACTGACGGTCATCCAACTGAGGAGCAACCCGAATGCCAAGGTCACCAAACCCAGTCGAACCATACTGGGAACCTTGGTTGCAAAATACACGGCGGCGAGGATCAGGTATCCGACGACAACCATCCACGCCGTAGTCTCACAGGCATGCATTGTTTTCTCACGTAGAATGGACCTACCGACGGAACAGGTAATCACGTCGTCGCACATTCCGCAGACGAGCGAGAATCGGACGCTCCACTGTGGGCGACTCGCAGCGAAACGCATTCCGCCCGCGGAGCGTGCGGCGATGTGATCAGTTAGCATTTGTAGTGCCAAAGTCCTCGCGGGTGCCCGGTCGGTATTCCGCATCGGTCACATTGGCTACCATCGGACAAATTGTCACCGAATTAGCGAACGGTCGATGCCGGATACCGCCGCTTTGACATCTTTTATCTTCCTGTTGATCGAAGCCGTTTTATCCCCTAAACCGCATCATCCGTGGCGATGCCGATCCGGCCGAATCATCGCCCGACTGTTCAGCCCGGTGTGGTAAAGCGTTTTTGTTCGACTCCGCAGACGTCTTCGTCTTCTCTTGGTGTGTCGGCGGAATCGGTGACCGCATGCAGACGAAACACCGATGCCAGATCCGTCAGCGGTCGTCTCAGCAAGTAGGTGATGCAGCCGCTTTCAAGGTTGGCGATCATCACGGTCGCCATCGCCATCCGCAGCGGCCAGGCCGGTCCGCCGGACAACAACGCCACAGCGGCAATCGCTACCATCAGCCATGCCAGCTTGGCCGACCGGGTGTGATAACTGGGCAGTTGCCCGAACTTGGCCAACGCGAACATCCCGGCAGCAATGTAGCTGACGATGGCGAAGACAATCCACAAGACTTCCTGTCCGAGCAAGTCACCGCGCAAAAAGATCAACGCGAGTGCCAGGCATCCGTACATGACGGCGTCTGAAAAACTGTCAAGCTTCGGGCCAATCGCAGATCGTTGATTGAGCCATCGAGCGAGTTTGCCGTCGACGAAATCACTGAAGG
>NZ_JBFHKV010001091.1:0-2816 GCF_041595215.1 Stieleria sp.
CAACGCGGCGTTGGCGATCAATCTGGGGATCGCATCGGCGCTGGGCTTGATCGTCTATCGCGGCTCGGCCCTGTCGCACCAAGGCGACGCGGGCGAGTCTGCAGAGCGAACTGGATGGAAAACGTTCGGTTCGCTGTGGCTGCGCGATGGGCTGTTGCTGACGGCCCTCGTTTCCCTGTGCGTCACTTTGGTCGGATTGATCGGCTGTGGCTCTCGCGGCGGGCTGCTGTCCATGTTGGTCGCCGGAACGGCCACGGTGGTGCTGACACGCGGAAACCGTGTGCGACTGGCAGGCGTGGTGGCCGCAATCGCGGTGGTCGTGTTGACGGTGGTCGTATTGTTGCGGACCGGCACGATTGGAACCGAGACACTCCGCGAAGACACGTTTCAGCAAATCGGTTCGACCGTCGCTCAGGGCAGCGATCGTTTGTCGACCGACACCCGGTTGTCACACTGGCCGGACGGATTTCGCACGGCGATCGAACATTTTCCGGGCGGCAGCGGATTGGCGTCTTATGGTTACGCGTATCTACCGTGGCAGCAAACCAGCCCCTGGCGTCATTGTCTGCACGCCGACAACTTGTGGTTGGAAATGTTTGTCGAACTCGGCCTGGCCGGTCTCCTGCTGACAGCGTTGGCTGCGGTGTTGATGGTTCTGTGCCTGAGACGTTTGTACGCTTCGACCGATCCACTCGACCAAGGGATTGGGATTTCCGGCTGCTACCTTTGCGTCGTGATCGCCGTCAGTCAGACGTTCGATTTCGGACTGATTTTGCCGGCGAACCTGTTGGCGGTTGTCATGCTTTTGTCCGTCGTCGTGGCGCGTGCCTCGACGGTGGTATTGGCTGCGAGCGGACGCGAGAACGCGACGCCGGGCACCAGCGGGCAGCCGAAACTAAAACTGCTGCCGCAGGACGCTTGGTGGCGGTCACCGAGATTCCTGCGAGAACGCGTCTTTCAGATCGCCGGTGCGGCGGGCCTGTTGGTCATCGCCGTGTTCGCCATCAATCGACTTCGGTTCGACAACTTGGTCGATTTCGCCGTCCGCACCGCCGATGCAGAATTTCAGTACCATCGAACGGACCAACCGTGGCTGGATCGGTTCGCTGCCGAGACGCGAACACTTGCCGGGCAACACCCACACCCGGATCTGCTGGATGTTTTGACCAGGATCGATTTCCAACGCGGTCGTCTGTTGGAACTAACCCTGATGAACGCCGGGCGAATTCCGCAAACTCAACAGGCGGCGCTCTACGCGGCGACGTCACGCGGACGTCGGCGACTGGGGTGGCGGGCGGCCGATCCCGTGCTTTCCAAGCATGTGACCGACGCTGGAAAACCGGTGCCCCCGATGCCGGTAAGTCCACCATTGCGTTCGCCGGATTCACCCTATGCCCTGGCCTTGCAATCGGCCGAAGCGTCACTGCGTCAACGACCACTGGCGATGCCACCGCGTATCGATCAAGTCTATTTGGAATTCATCCACCGATCGCCCGAACGCACCAAGGCGGCGATCCGTCAATCCGCTGCACTGTTTCCAAACACCCCCGAGTTGCAACTTCGATTCGGGGCGTTGGCAGCCAATCACGGTGATTATGAAACTGCGGTACAAGCCTGGCGACGTGCCGCGACGCTCGACGACCACATGATCCCCCGCGTGTTGGGGCGTTCACGCCGGTTCCCCGATTTTCCCGTCGAGGAATTGGTCACTTCCCCCCGCGACTCCATTTCACATTGAAACCAGATAGGTCATGAAAATATTATCCGTCGTCGGAGCACGGCCGAACTTTATGAAGATCGCGCCGATCATGCGGGCACTGGACAGCTACGGAGACCGGGTACAGCAGACCCTGGTGCACACCGGCCAGCACTTCGACGAAAAAATGTCGGACATTTTCTTTCGTGAACTGGAACTCCCCAAACCCCACGAGCACTTGGGGGTATCCGGAGGATCGCACGCGGTTCAAACCGCACGGATCATGCTGGAATTCGAACCGGTGATCTTGAAGCATCGGCCGGACTGGTTGGTGGTCGTCGGCGACGTCAACTCGACCGTGGCCTGTTCGTTGGTGGCATCGAAGATCGGCGTTCCGATCGCCCACGTCGAAGCGGGCTTGCGTTCACGTGACAATACGATGCCGGAAGAAATCAATCGCAAGGTCACCGACGCGATTTCGGATTTGTTGTTGACCCCTTCACCCGATGGCGATGCCAACCTGATTGCCGAAGGCGTCTCGCCGGACCGCATTCACTGCGTCGGCAACGTGATGATCGACTCGTTGATCCGTGCGTTGCCCAAGATCGAACAAAGCGAAATCCTGTCGACTCTGGGACTGACCGCCGGCGAATTCGTGTTGGCAACCCTACACCGGCCCAGCAACGTCGACGATCCGGAGATGTTGGCCGAGTTGATCGCGGCACTCAATGAGATCTCAGAGTCGTTGCCGATCGTGTTTCCGGTGCACCCCAGAACTCTGGCACGCTTGGAAACCGAAAACATCACCGTTGCCGACAAGATCAACATGGTTGACCCGCTGGGGTACTTTGATTTCATGGCGTTGATGAAATCGGCCAACGTCGTCCTGACCGACTCCGGCGGCGTCCAAGAAGAAACGACCTACCTGGGCGTCACGTGCCTGACGGTTCGTCCGAACACGGAACGCCCGATCACGATTGACGAAGGCACCAACCGCCTGGTCCAACCGGGAAAAGACACGCTCTTGGCGGCATGGAAGGAAGTCCAATCGACTCCCCCCGAACGCAGATGCCCCGCCCTCTGGGACGGCAAAGCCGCCGAGCGGATCGCCGCGAAACTG
>NZ_JBFHKV010001092.1:0-2815 GCF_041595215.1 Stieleria sp.
ACCACGACGCTCTACGCCTGTCTCCGCTACATCGCCGGCAGCGGGTTTCAGCGCAGCGTCTTGACGATCGAAGATCCGATCGAGTCGGTGATCGATTCGATCAGCCAAAGTCAATTGCAGCCGACCAGCGGCATGACGCTGGCGTCGGCGCTTCGCGCGGCGGTTCGACAGGACGCCGAAGTGTTGCTGGTCAGCGAGATCCGCGACGTCGAGACCGCCGAAGCTGTTTTGGCGGCGTCGATGACCGGCCAGTTGTGTTTTTCGTCTATCCATGCCAGCTCAATCGGCGTGACGCTGCGTCGATTGGTGCAAATGAAGTTGCCCAGTTACGCGATCCAAAGCGGACTGCGCGGCATCTTGTGCCAACGTTTGGTGCGGCGACTCTGTTCGCCGTGTTCGGCTGAATCAAACTCAGCCCCAAATCCGAATTGCCAGGGGTGTCACGGTACGGGATACCAAGGACGCATCCCGATCTCGCAACTTCTTGCGTTCGACGGATCGTCGGCCGGCCAAGCAGTATTCGACGGGTTGGTCGAAGGCCGATCCGCGATTGAAATCGACGCGATCGCCGCCGACGCAGGGATCGATTCGTTGCACGACCAGGCGGCGCGATTGATCGACCAAGGCATGACGGATGCAAACGAAGTGTTTCGCGTGCTGGGGCGACGACCATGATGTCAGCGGACACACCGAAGATCAACTTGGACGACGACTCGCTGGTAATGCTATTGAACGAGGTGTCGGCGATGGCGGCGTCGGGTCGTCCCTTGATTGCGGGGCTGGCCGATTTGGATGACGCATCGATGGGAAAAATCGGTCGGGCGGCCAGGGCGGTGCGATCCAAGATCGACCGAGGGCAATCGGCGTCGGAGTCGATTGCGTCGTTGTCACGTGCTTGTCAGGCGCCGCTGCGAGTTGCGATGGAAGTCATGGCACGGACCGGGTCCACTGTGCCAATTGACGAGGCCGGACGGTTGATTCGCCAAGCCAATGAGTCGCGACGGCGGATCCGTTTCGCGTCGATCAATCCGGTGCTGAACGTCATCGTATCCGCGGCGATTCTGTTTTTCGTGATGCCCTGGATCCTCGTGTCGCTCTCCGAGTCGCAATTGATTCGACCAGCGTTCGCGCCGTCAGTCACGGAAATCTGCCAGGCCTTTGCCCAAGACTTTTTACTGGCCGCCATCGCGACCCTGGCCGTCGTCGGATTGTTTTCGCTGGTGTTGTATTGGGGCTTTTCCCGCTCCATCAACGGCGGTTCGGTGTATCGCGATCACGCCACGTTCTGTCGCTGGTTGGCGATCCAGGTCAGTCCGCCCGACCGACAGGCTGCGACGACTACCGGTGACTTGGAACTGGGCCGGTTGATCCAGTCGTCCGCCGAGGTCGTCGGTCCCACGTTCGCCGCATCGTGGGCCGGCGTGATCGAGAACATTCGCGGCGGAATGACATCGGAATCCTCGTTGGCAATCCCTCCCGATACGCCCCATCCGGTCGGTCGCTGTGTTGCGGATTTGGTCAGCGGAAACCGCCCAGCGGAGAGCATTGCGTTGGATCTGCAGCGATTGAGCGACCTCTACACGCAACAGTCTCACCGCAACCAAGTGTGGTGGACCGAAATGCTGCCGCGTCTGGTGACTTGGATGTTGATGATCGGAATGATGGTGATATTGGTTCAGGCCATTGTGAAGCCGCTGTTGGACGTCGTCGGCGAGGTGGTTCAGTGAATCAACCGCAAATCGACGTGGAAAACAGCATTGCCGCGACTGCCGAACTCGAACTCTGGCAATCGATACGTGAAGACACGCGGCGCCGACTGACTCGCGTGGTTTCGATCGGGGTTTTGTATCTGCTGACCGCCCTGGCGGTCGGCGTGTACTTGATTCTGACCATGGCCGAAGTCGCCAGTGACACCGTGGTGTTGCGTTCCTGGAGACCGGAGATGATGGACGTGACTTGGATGAAGGTGACGGCGTTGGGCTACGTCGTCGCTGCGGTCCTCGCGATCCTCGGCTACCTCGTCATCCTGATGATGATCCTGCAACGCCTCCCGCCGCTGTTGTCAACCGTCGCCGGGTCGATGCCATGGATCGGATCGACCATGCGGATGGTCGCGATGGGCGAATTTTGTCAATCGATCTATCAATCGTTGCTGCGCTCACAGACCTACGGGAACGCGCTGCAGCAGGCTTCGGAGACGGTTCATCATGCCGGGCTGCGGCGCTGGTCGGCGATTTCATCCAAACGCATCGAGCTCGGCCATCCGCTGTCGATGGTTCTGCAATCGTCACCGATCCAAGAACAACCGTTGTCCGCGGTGGCCGCCCTGTCCACCGTAGGGCTTGCGTCCACCGTAGGGCTTGCCGCCGAACAAGCGACCGAGCAAGCCGTTCAGATCTGGCATCGCGCGACGTCGGAGTGTCACGTTTTGGCTCAATCGCGGCTCGATCGCACGGCCGCATTCGTGTCGATCAGTTTTCTGTTGGCGTCCGTCTTCATCGCCTTTTTCGCACTGCTGTTGATGGGAATGTCGATGCAGACGCAGATACGGGGGTTGATCTATTGAGCGATTCGATCCTTCAACTGTTCGTCGCGATTGTGGTTCCGGCTGTGTTGGCGGCGACCCTGCGCGCGGTTAATCGAACATTGCTGCGGCGTCCGGCGATTACAATGCCGGTGCTGTTGATCGCGTTTCTGGACGTGATGGAATGGGTGATGTGGGTGATATGCTTGTTGGCGGTGTGCGCCGCGGCACCGCATCCGGTGACCTTGTTGTTGGTCGCACTGTTTGTCGTGTCCATCGCAGCGGCGAGCC
>NZ_JBFHKV010001093.1:0-2811 GCF_041595215.1 Stieleria sp.
CACCGGACGGCTCGCGCCGCTCCGCTACCTCCGCCAGTGTTTGTTAGCGGCAGGGCGCGAGCCCTCCGGTCTTTCACGGTGTTCTCATGCTGAAACCGGACGGCTCGCGCCGCTCCGCTACGTCCTTCAGTGCCAAAATACGCTGCCGGCGACGGCGGCAAGCAGGATGCTTACCCCACTGCCAACGAAAAGAACCCGGCAACGGATGATCCGCTGCCGGGTTCTGTATCGTTTCATCCACGGGTGGGATCACCCGAGGTTTGATCCGCTAGGCGGGAACCCCAGCCGTTTTCACGGTCGCGATGATCGCGCTGGCGACCATGTACGGGTCGGCGTTGGAGGCGGGACGTCGATCTTCCAACCAACCCTTCCAACCGTTTTCGACGGTTCCGATCGGGATTCGGATGGACGCACCACGGTCGGAGACGCCGTAGCTGAACTTGTCGATCGACTGCGTTTCGTGCAGACCGGTCAAACGCTGTTCGTTGTCGGCACCGTAGACGTCGATGTGCTCCTTGATCCGCGGCTCGAAGGCCTGACAAATCGCTTCGTATACCTCTTGGCTGCCACAGGTCCGCAGCGTCGAGTTGGAGAAGTTGGCGTGCATCCCGCTGCCGTTCCAGTCGCCGGGGACGGGTTTGCAGTGGTAATTGATGCCGACGCCGTGGGCTTCAGCGACCCGATCCAGGATGTAGCGGCCCAACCAGACTTGGTCACCCGCGTCCTTGGCACCCTTGGAGAAGACTTGAAACTCCCATTGGCCCATCATCACTTCGGCGTTGATGCCTTCGACGTTCAAGCCAGCTTCCAAGCAGGTCTCGAGATGTTCTTCGATGATTTCTCGTCCCACCGCTTTGCCGTTGCCGACGCTGCAGTAGTACGGTCCTTGCGGTCCGGGATAGCCTTCGGCGGGGAATCCGAGCGGCCGGTTGGTGCCGGGATCCCAAAGCGTGTATTCCTGCTCGAAACCGAACCAGAAATCGCCGTCGTCATCGTCGATCGTCGCGCGGCCGTTGGTGCGGTGCGGCGTGCCATCGGCATTGAGCACTTCACACATCACCAAGTATCCGGTACCCATGCGGCCCGGATCGCGGACGACTTTGACGGGTTTCAGCAGACAATCCGATGCTCCGCCGGGCGCTTGCTCGGTGGAGGAACCATCGAACGACCACATCGGGGCGTCTTCGACGTTTCCACTGAAATTCTCAATAATCTTGGTCTTGCTTCTCAAGCTTTGCGTCGGCTGATAGCCATCCAACCAGATGTATTCCAACTTGCACTTGGTCATAAATCAGATTCTCCCTAGGTGAATCAAACGAGTGGACCTGGGAAAGCACGTGTCGTTTCAAGTGCGACGTGCCTTCATGTAACAACAATGTCTACGTCTACCTAACGCATCCGAGATGGAATTGCGAACCGGTCAACACGGTTCCAAGGAACCGCCCGACCCTTCACTCCGCCATCCGGCCAGCGCCCAGTTGCAAGTGTGGTATCAACCGCCTCTGAGCAATTACCGACCCCGATCTTTCGATCGGATTACCGCAAGAACCGTGCTCCTAATGTTCTACGGTGCCCCCGTGGACGGAACGCCGCCAATGTCAAATCAATGACGTGCCGTCGACCTCCCAGAGAACATACGATAACCCAACTCTTCTACCACGAAAGAGTCAATTCGTCACCCCGTAAGCCTGACTTTCGCGGGGATCCGAACACGAAAGTTGACCGGTCTGGCCGCGGCCTCCAGATCCCGACCGTCGCCGCACCGCTTCGCTGGCCATTCCGCCGCTCGCGCCACCCTGCCGGTTGCCGGCCTGTGGACTGAACCCCGCATGCACAACCAAGGGGCCGCTCGGCACCCGTCGCTCGCCGTTCGGGCGATTACCCTCGCCTTGACTTCGGAACCTCGATCCGATCCACCGGCCGCAACCGGGCCAAACGAAGCGCGCCGAGGTCCAGCGGCCAGTCGCCGCTGAGGTCGACGCGGATCGGCACCGCCCCGAACACCCTTCCGGTGGCGATTAATCCACCCACAAGCCCCAGCTCTTCCGGCCAGCCCTGAGGGGCGTTCTAATGATTCACGGAATTCATCCCGTTTGCACCCCGGCACGACAAATCCGCTCCACCCATGTCACGAACTCCACACAATCCCTTCGAAACGGCCCCCGACCAGTTCGGCCGACCGGCCGCCGAGAGCAGCAAGACCTGGTTGTGGGTGCTCGGCATCATCGGAGCCGTTTTTCTATTTGGCGCCGTGCTCTGCTGCGGCCTGATGTTCTACGCCTGGGATCAGGCATCGGGCGTGATCGCCCAAGTGGCCGTGGAAGAATACGCCGATGACCCGATCCTGAAGGAGAAGATTGGTACGATCCAAAGCAGCGAGATGAGCTTGAGGGAGGCGATGGAGGAATCGACCAAGGACGAGACGATCACGGCGATGGTGTTCACCATCGAAGGCGACAAGGGTCGTGGCAAATTGGTCCATCGCACCAACAATCAAACTCAGCAAGTGACCGTCAAACTGGTGATGGAAAACGGCGACGAGTTTGACTTGGAAGTCCCCGAAATGTTCAGTGACTTCGAGACCGAGCTGGAGGGTGACGGCGAGCTGGAGGAAAATGGCGAACTGGCCGAACCGGCAGAGCCCGAACCGATCGCCCCTGCCGAGACCGAAGTGGAGCCCGAAGTGACCGCCGAAACCCCCGAAACGGACCAGCAGTGAACGGCCGGTGGCGAGCGGAAAAGGGGTCAGGTACCAAAAACCAACTGCCCCAACGGGTGCTTCGCATTTTTGGTACCTGACCCCTTTTCCGC
>NZ_JBFHKV010001094.1:0-2800 GCF_041595215.1 Stieleria sp.
ATCCGTTCAAACGTCTCTCGCTCGATGACCGATGAATCCCCTTGCGAGGCGGCCAGCAGCTCTTGGCCGAACTTGACCAGATCGTTGGCGGTTGAAAACAGCCCCGCATGTCCCGCGACGCCGCCCAAACGCGAAGCCCGCGGATCGTGCACTTCGCCTTGCAGCCAACCGTCGGATTGTTTTTCCGTCGGCGCCGCACGCGCCTTCAAGTGCGAGGGCGGATTGAAGCTGGTCTCGTCCATCCCGATAGCGCCAAACACGTTTTCTTTGGCAAACCCATCCAACGGCTGACCGCTGACCGTTTCAACCAGCTTTCCCAGCACGATGAATCCGACATCCGAATAGGCAAACTTGGTTCCCGGATCCGATCGCAAGTTCAATTCACAGATCCGCCGCCACGCCGTTTCCGGTCCGTCTTGGTAGTCGGCCAAGGCGTTGTCGGGCGTCAGTCCGCTGACGTGCAGCAGACACTGCGCGACGGTAATGGTTTCTTTCTTGTGCCCCGTGAATTCTGGCAAATACTGGGAGACCGGGGCGTTGAGATCGATTTTGCCGCGTTGGGACAACAGCGCGATCGACGTCGCCGTGGCCACCGGTTTGGTGATCGAGGCGAGGTCGAACACCGTGTCGGCCGTCATCGGCAACGTGTCTGGTTCGACTTGGCGGTCACCGAACGTCTGGAGATACCGGATCTGGTTCCGATCGGCAAAGCAGACCACGGCACCGGGCAGATCCCCGTCTTGGATGGCCGCATCGATCAGAGACGAAATCTGGGCATGAAGTTCGGGGGCGGGATGCTGAGCGGTCGAGACGGCAGAACCGATCAGGCTGCTGAACAACAGAAAGTAGATCGAGATGCGTTTCACAGGGAATCCAACGTGCAGGCGGGCGGGACAAAACAAGAGCGGGCCAAACAATGTAACTCAACCAACCGCCCACCTCCATCATCCAGCCCTCCCACCATCAATCACGCCTCACTTCGACGTCCAAATCAGCAACTCCGGTTCACCGAGCACCGCTTGCACGTCCGTGCTCGCCGGGCGAAAGAAATTGCCGATGGCGAAGTCCAGTTTTTGATCTCCGTTGAAGTCGCCTTTGACGACCGACAGGTGATCATGCATCCGTCCGGGCAACCGTGACGGCGAGAACGAACCGTCGTCTTGTTGGGTCAACATGACGATCGGAGAGGCCCCCTTGGCGACCCAGTCTTTGGAAATGTGCGACCCCAGCAGCGCGACGGCGACCACGTCGGCGTCACCGTCGCCATCGAAGTCACCGGCGGTCGCGTTCAACACGCCCGGCATCAGACAGATCTGGTGTCGCTGCATCGGCAGCGGGCCGTCGTTTTCGAGCCACTGGACGGAGTGAAACGGTTTGGGGCCGCGATCGAAGGAATCGCCGTTGGTGTAGAGCACATCCAAATCACCGTCGCCATCCATATCCACCAGCTCGATCCCGCTGGAACCATAAGCCGGATCCGGCGCCGCCCAGATCAACTCGTTTTCGAAATGGCCCTTGCCGTCGTTGCGAAACAGTTCGACGCGCTCGTGTTCCTGGCTGATCAGCGAAACAAAGTCCAAGTCGCCGTCGCCGTCAAAGTCCACCAGCGGAACATGCACGGGCCCATGGCGTGGATCGATGTCACGCGTTTCGAACACCGGTATCCCGTCGTCGCCGAGGCCTTGATTGACCAGCATGAACGTCCGCCCGCTGTTTCTCCAACCGAAGGCGGCGACCAACACATCGATGTCCCCGTCGCCGTCCAAATCCCCTGCGCGGGCGTCAGAGGTGCGGCTGAGTCCATCGATCAGCACGTGCGTACGAAACGCTTCGCCGTCCTTGGATCGCTCCAGCCACAGCACCTGTCCCAAGTCACTGTCGTTGGCGTTGAACTCACCGATGTCAGCGACCAGCAGATCCACCAACCCGTCTTGATTCAAGTCACAGGGCTCGGTGTGGACCGGTTGCAACATCGTGCCCAAACGTCGGACTTCGCCTTCCGGATCGTTGGGCCAATAGGCGTTGACGGTTCCCGTTCCGATGTCACAGTAGACCAAGGCATGACCGGGCTTGGAATCGAATCCCAGGTCGATCCAATTGACATTGGTGACGCCGGCTGCACGAACGCGTTGTCGCAGCACACCGGACTTGACGTGCGTCGGGGCCGCAGCGGGATAATTCAACGTGTCAGGAACCGGCATCCCCGAATCTTTGGGGGCCTGCATTTTAAAGTACCGCTCCACATCGGCTTCATCGGGAACGGCCAAGTCGGTGCGTCCGGACGTCCGATACAAATCGAAACCTTGGATGATCTCCATTTCCCATTCGTCTTCCGGTGAACTGGTCGGCCGGGGCATGGCGTGGCAATCACCACAAAACGCCTCGACCTTGGGGCCGACTCGATTCAAAAATGCGACATCTTTGGCAGACAGCTCACCCGACGAGGCATTCTCCGCCGTAGACACTTCGACTGCCGCGGTCGAATCATCGGCTTTTTTTGCACAACCGCCCCAAACCGGGACCAACATTACGACCAAAGCGGCGTAGAGAAGCTCGGGGGACAGACCCCCGGTGCGACCGACGCGGCGTGTCGAATAATCTTTCATGTTCACGAATACTTTCAGGGAAGAAATCATTTTGGGCGGAGTCGGTTATAACAAACCACGGAGATCCACAGCACCGATGCGGAAACGAAGCAAACAGAACGTCACGTCGAACCGAATCACCGCCATGTCGATCTCTACGCGGCCAGTCGCACGATGGTTGCCCCAAGCCGTCGACCGTCGCCCCACTTCTGTCC
>NZ_JBFHKV010001095.1:0-2799 GCF_041595215.1 Stieleria sp.
GCCCGCAAGGACCAGGTGATTTCCAACCTGACCGGCGGACTGGGCAATCTGGCCAAGCGTCGCAACGTCACCGTGATCCAAGCCCGCGGCAGCTTTGTCAACTCGACCACGTTGCAATTGGAAGGCGACCACGAATCGATTCCCGTCGGCGGGCAACTGACCTTCGACCACTGCATCCTGGCCACCGGCAGTGTCCCCGCGATGCCGCCGGCGTTCAACATCGGCAGCGACCGCGTGATGGACAGCACCGGTGCACTGGCGCTGGCCGACATCCCCGAATCGATGCTGGTCGTCGGCGGCGGCTACATCGGATTGGAAATGGGCAGCGTGTACGCCCATCTGGGTTCCAAGGTCACGGTCGTCGAATTGGCCGACGGCTTGTTGCCCGGAGCGGATCGCGATCTTGTCAAACCGCTGGCCAAACGCATCGACAAACTATGCGAAGGCCGTGTGCTGACGAACACCAAGGTCGGCTCGTTGACCGAAGTCGGCGACAAGATCGAAGTGACGTTTGAAGGGCCGGCCCATTTCGGGCACGAGCAGTTTGATCGAGTGCTGATCAGCATCGGCCGACGTCCGGTCACCCGCGGCCTGGGACTGGAAAACACCTCCGTCGTTATCAACGAGCGGGGCTTCGTCGAATGCGACGACCGACAACGCACGGCCGACCCGCACATCCTGGCGATCGGTGACGTCGCCGGGGATCCGATGCTCGCCCACAAAGCGACGCACGAAGGCCGGGTGGCCGCCGAAGTCCTGGCCGGGAAAGCCGCCAGCTTTGACAAGAAAGCGATTCCGGCGGTGGTGTTTACCGATCCCGAGATCGCTTGGGCTGGCATCACCGAAACCGAAGCCAAGCGAGACGGTGTGAAGGTCTCGGTGGAAGTCTATCCCTGGGCGGCGAGCGGACGGGCTCAAGCTCTGGGGATCACCGAAGGGTTGACCAAGTGGCTGGTCGATCCAGACTCCGGACGCGTGATCGGTTGTGGGATCGTCGGATCAGGGGCCGGTGAATTGATCGCCGAAGCCGTCTTGGCGATCGAAATGGGATGCGAAGTCCATGACGTGACCGAAAGCGTGCACCCGCACCCGACGCTCAGCGAAACGTTGATGAACGCCGGTGAAGTGCACTTCGGCACCGCCACCGAAATTTTCAAACCCAAACGAAAACCTGCGTCAGTGGGTTAATCCATGACACAACGCGTCTACATCAAAACCGTCGGCTGCCAGATGAACGTGCTGGACAGCGAAATGGTCATCGCTGACTTGAAACGTCACGGCTACACCGTCGTGGACTCGCACGAAGATGCGGACTGCGTGCTGTACAACACCTGCAGCGTCCGCGAGCATGCCGAGGAAAAGGTCTACAGCGCGTTGGGCAAGATCCGTGAATCCAAAAAGGATCATCCGGACAAACTGATCGGTGTGATGGGCTGCATGGCCCAAAAGGATCAGGAGATCATTTTCAAACGTGCACCCTACGTCGACATGGTGGTCGGTCCGGGGCAACTGCACACGATCCCAGATCTGCTGACCAAACTGCGAAACGGCGAAGGCCGTCAGATGGCGGTCTCGCTGGGCCGCAAGGACGACAAGCAAGCCGTCGTCGCGCGGAGCCACGAGACGTTCGACCCGCTCCGTGATCCCACGATGCGGCCGACCCCGTTTCAGGCGTACCTGCGGATCCAGATCGGTTGCGACAAGTTTTGCACCTACTGTGTCGTCCCCAACACGCGCGGCCCCGAGCAAGGACGTCCGCCCCGGCAAATCATCTCCGAAGCCCAGGTGCTGGCTGAGCAGGGATGCCGCGAGATCACGCTGCTCGGTCAAACCGTCAACAGCTACAAGTATTCCGCCGATGGCGAAACGACGGACATGACGTCGCTGTTGGAAATGCTGCACGATGTCGATGGGATCGAGCGGATCAAGTTCGTCACCAATTACCCCAAAGACATGACCGAGCGGTTGTTGGTGGCCGTCCGCGACCTGCCGAAGGTCTCGCCGTATTTGCACGTGCCCGCCCAGAGCGGCAGCGATGACGTGCTCAAACGCATGAAACGCGGCTACACGATCGCCGACTACATGGAGATGTTCGAGCGGATCGAGCGGATCTTGCCCGAGGCCGCCGTCAGCAGCGACTTCATCGTCGGGTTCTGCGGCGAGACCGACGAGGACTTTGAAAAATCCGTCGCGTTGGTCGAACGTTGTCGCTTCAAGAACAGCTTCATCTTCCAATACAGCGTCCGGCCCGGCACCAAGGCCGCCGAACGATTGGAAGACGACGTCCCGCGCGAGGTCAAAGCCGAGCGGAACCATCGCTTGCTGGAAGTCCAGAACCGGATCGCGAAAGAAGAAAACGCCAAAATGATCGGCCGCGAGGTTCAGGTGTTGGTCGAAGGCCCCAGCAAGAAAGCCGCCGACGCCGATGCAGACAGCCCCGTCGTTCAAATGACCGGGCGGACCCCCTGTGATCGCATCGTCGTGTTCGACGGCAACCGTCGCCAGGCGGGGCAGTTGCTGGACATCCATGTCGACGACGTCAGCAGCCACACCTTGATCGGCCGTGTCAAAACGGTCGACGTCGTCTCGATCGGGTTGTAGTGGTGGCTCAGCCAAGTTCCAAACTCAAAACGCACCGCAGCGCCGAGCGGATGTTCGAGAAAGCCGATCGCGCTGTTCCGGTGCGATTGGTCCGAATTGCCGTTGAGGGATCGAGGGCCCGTAGGCTGGCGCCGAACGGCTGATCATCATTTGTCATCAGCCGGTTCGCGCCAGCGTTCGGGCACTTTTCTCCACAGA
>NZ_JBFHKV010001096.1:0-2796 GCF_041595215.1 Stieleria sp.
GTCGGTGACTCGTTCAGCCAGGTTTGGGACAACGGTCCCAAAGAAGGCAACTTGTCTCCACCGCCAGATGATTGGCGCCCGATTTGGTTTAGCGCCGCTGATCGTGGATACTTTTCCCGCAAACGCGCGACCAAGTTCCGTGATGTTCTGGACGGATTGTCCAACACCATCGCGATGGCCGAAATCGTGACCGACTTGGGTGACCGCGACAAACGTGGATCGCTCTCGATCACCAACGGTGGCTGGGTTGTCGAGAAGAACCCGCTGCACTGTGTCGAAGCAAACCAGCTTCTGCCCGACTCACCGATGTTTTGGTGTGACGATGCAACGCTATGCACGCCGCCACCGATTGTCGCCGAGAACACCAACGGTCGTGGCATGAACTGGGCGTGGGCCTCGATGGGCATGACGATGGTCAACACCATCCGACCGCCGAACTCGGAAGTCTGCTTCAATGGCTGGCACGACAACGTCGGTTCGGCTCCGCCGAGTAGCCGCCACCAAGGTGGTGCCCACATCTTGATGGGTGACGGTGCGGTGATCTTCATGACCGATTCGGTCGAATCCGGCGACCAAAACTCGCCCACCAACGGTGCCTGGGATTCGCCACGAGCACCCGGTGCGCTCTACAAGACCGGCAAGAAAAGCGTGTACGGTCTGTGGGGATCACTCGGCAGCCGGGCTTCGAAGGAAACCATCGAAGAACAGTTGAACCAGTAGTGTCGTAGAACGATTCTGCTGAACAAGACACCTCGTCCGTGTAGTCCGCGGGCGAGGTTTTTTTGTACGAGTTTGTCACCTGCAACCATCAGCCGTTTGGCGGCAACGAGCGGCAACCCCTACCCATTTTCCAAACGTGTCCAAGCGGATTTTTGCTTCGATCTTCACCCTCGCGGTGACCTTGCTGCTGGTCGGATGCCGGCGCGATTCAGATCCACACGCCACTCGCGACTCGGATCAGGCATCCGTCACGGCGGACAATACTGCGGACCTGCAGTCTGCTTTGAAGGACGCGCGTGCGCTAGCCGAAAGCGGCGATCACGACGCTGCCGCCCAATCGCTGTATGCGTTGATGATTCGTCACGGTGACAACGACGATGCCAAGGCGCTCACCGCCCAAGTCGAGGCCGCTCGGGGCAACCTGGAATCCGCCGTCGACATTTCACGCTCGGTCGACCCCGATTCGTCCGTCTGGCCCGCCGTCATCGATCTGCGTTATCAAGTTCTGGCCAAGCTCGAGCGCCCGTCGGAAGCCGCCGACACACTGCTGCAAGCGCTCCAAACCAAGCAAGACCAACCGCGGTGGCGTCACGAAGCCTGGCGGCTGTTGAACTTTGTCGGACGCCGACAGGAAGCTTGCGATCAAGCCCTGACACTGTGCCGCTTGGGCTTGGCCAGCGAGCCGGAATTGTTCTCCCTGATCGGTCGTCGCCTGGCCTTTCCGACACCCGATCTGATGAAGGTCCTGCTGACCAAAGGCCAACCGCCGGAGAACCAATTCGCGCCGGGACTAGGAAAAGCCCGCTGGTACTTTAGCCTTGATCAGCATGACCGCGCCCTCGAGCAACTCGGCGACCAAAGCCGCGACGGCTTTGAAAGTGTGGCCGCCCAAGCGTTCTATGGACGGCTGTTGGCCGAAACGCAGCGATGGGAGGCGTTCGGGCAATGGCACGCAAGTCTTTCACCCGAGGTGGAACAATTCAGCGACTACTGGTCCGCCCTGGGGGTTTTTTTCATCGACAGCCGGGCTCACGAAGCCGCGGCCGCCGCGCTGCTGGAATCCATCACTCGCGATCCGACCGACCGAGTGTGTTATCAGCGTCTGGGGAAAGTCCTGGCGGCACTCGACCGTCCCGAGGACAGCGCGCAGTTTCGAAACCGGGGCGTGGAGATCGCACAGACCGAACGCTTGGCCAAGGAGGTGGGGGAAGCTTCGGCGAACAGAGAAAAACGAACTCAACTGGCGCGCTACCTGATGGAACTCGGACGCCCCTTTGAGACACTCGGCTGGACGTCGACCCTCTTGCCCGCCGACGCGATCGGGCCGCGGCAAATGGTTTCTCAACAGCGCGCCCAGCTTTTGCAAGACCCGTCGGTGGCGGACATGACGGTCGAAGTCTCCTTGCTGGGACTCGCCCCCTCGGACTTTGAGATGAAATCTCAGCGAGAAAAGCTGTTGGTCGGTACGCCGTCGGAACAACCGCGGTCGTCGACGCCGGCACGTGACGTCGCTGCCACGCCGCGTTTGGTCAATCGAGCCGGCGAGCTGGGATTGAATTTCCAGTGGTACAAGGACGTGGAAATCGACTTGGCCACCATTCCCATCCATGAATCGCTCGGTGGCGGGATCGCGGTGCTGGACTATGACCTGGATGGTCGGCCCGATGTTTACCTCGCGCAAGGATCAGGCGACCCGCCAACCGATCAATGCACGCGTTCCAATGTGTTGTTCCGCCGCGAGTCGTCGAGGTTCGTTGACCAGACCGTCGCCGCGGATGCGGAAGACTTTCATTATTCCTCCGGGCTGGCCGCCGGCGATGTCAATCAAGACGGCTTTCCCGATCTGTTCCTGGGCAGCCTGGGGCACAACCGTTTGCTGATCAATAACGGCGATGGAACTTTTCGCGAGCAGACCTCAGGGCTGGGAACCTTTCCAGATCGGTTCACCGCGTCGGTCGCCATCGCGGATCTCAACGGCGATCGGCTGCCGGACCTGTTCGAATCCAATTACATCGAGATGGAAGGTGGGTTTGCGCTGCCCAAAAAGGGGCCGGATGGCAAATGGATCTCACCCAC
>NZ_JBFHKV010001097.1:0-2786 GCF_041595215.1 Stieleria sp.
CTGTGCGCGGTTGCTGGATGACGGCAACGATGCGCTCTCGAAACCCGGTTGGATCTGGCGGGATGTCGTACGCTGGAATGCGAACTGCATCAAATCGACTCAGCAGAAATCAACGGTGTATCGCCCATCGGATGCCCACGACGAAACTTTCCCCCAACGCAAACACGATTGCGCGATATCAGCTAAACCGAGTTTTCAAATTCATTCGATCGGCTGCGCTGATTCGGCCGCGCTGATCACGAGCAATCCCGTCGGCCTGGTGATTGCATCGTTGATTGGTCATGCGGATTCCCCCTCACCCCCGGCCCCTCTCCCCCAAACAAGCCTCTACTCCTCGCAACGTTTTCGCTTACTAAAATCATTTGGCGCGCATGATCAATCTGAATCGACCACGAGGCTTGTTCGGGGGAGAGGGGAGCCATTTTGGGTAAGTCGCTTCTCGTTTTAGCGGTCCGGGCTTGCGCCCTGCCGCGAACACCTCGTCAACCGCAGGGAATAAATGCTTTACAGCGTTGCCTGAACGGAGTGCAAGCTGGAAGCTTGCGGTTTCGGGACGGTGCGGCAAGCTGGAAGCTTGCGAGGAGGCAAGCAGGATGCTTACCCCACTTGGCAAGCAGGATGCTTACCCCACTTTGGGAAATTCGCAATTCTCGCTTGACTTTATGACGTTGGTCGTAAATGATACGACCGTTGTCGTAAATGCGATTTTGACCTTTGCTTTTCGCTCGGTGTTTTGCGGATGAAATCAAACCTGCGTCTGTCCAGCGGCGAGCTGGACTTGATGGACCTGTTGTGGCGTGAAGGGCCGCTGACGTTGGCCCAGGCCCACGAGCGTTTCGGCGCCGAGACGGTCGGTTACACCACCATGCAAACGCGATTGAATCGTTTGGTGGACAAGGGCTTGGCGTCCAAATCGGGGCGGCCGGCGGAGTACGCCGCAGCGATCGAGCGGGAGCAAGCCCAGGCGGGGCATCTGGATCAGCTGATCTCAAAACTCTCCGGCGGCAGTGTCGTTCCGCTGGTCGCCCAGCTGATGCAGGACCGTGAAATCAGCCGCGACGAATTACAGGAACTCAAACGTCTGATCCGCGACGCCGAACAGAATCCTGGCTCCGGCAAGGCTGACTCGAAACGCGGTTCCCAGGGCCAGTCGGGAGGCAAACGGTGATGATCACGCTCTTGCATTGTCTGGTGACTGCATCGGTCATGTTAACGATCGCGTGCGGTTTGGCAGCCTTCTTGCTGCGACGCTTGGATGTCGTGACGCCGCGTTTGCGGCAATGCCTGTTGTTCTGCGTGCTGCTGCAGGGGCTGATGCTGTTTCGGGTGCCCGTCGAGCTGCCGTGGTTGGAAAGCACGCCCATCGGTGCGACACAGCTAGCGGTCCACGACATTGCTGAATTCACTCCGTCGGCCAGTGATGCGGTGGTCGGAAACACGCCGTTGCCTCAGCGCGATCGATCGCAAGGTGAGTTTGCGTTGCAATCGACCGTGTTGTCGTCCGGGCAGACGGATCAGGCCCCATGGGTGACCTCGTGGACGGAGCTTGGCGTCTCGGTCGCGTGTCTGATTTGGATGCTGGGGATCGTCTGCATCGTGATCCGCAGTCTGTTCCGCTATGCCAAGCTGTGTCGATTGGTCGATCAACTGCAACCAGCGCCGGAACCTTGGCAAGCCGAGTGGCAAACGCTTTGTTCAGGTCGCGGCTATCAGGCACCCCAAATGGTCGTCTCCGGTTCGGCCGGACCGATGCTGGTGCGTCGCCCCCGCGGATACGCCTTGGTGGTCCCCGAACAATATTGGCGTTCGCTTTCCGCCGACCAGCGGCGCGGGGTGCTGTTGCACGAACTGGCTCACCTGTGTCGTCGTGACGTTTGGCGGCAAGCGGTTGCCCGGATTGCCGTGGTGTTGCATTGGTGGAACCCGGCGGCGTGGTGGTGCGTGCGTCGTTATGAAGAATCCGCCGAATGGGCGTGCGATGAATCACTGACTCAAACGGATCCGGCTGCCGCCCGGGGGCTCGCCGCCAGTTTGGTGCAACTGGTCGAGTTTCTTGAAAACGCCACGTTGAGTCCCACCCCGATCGCTCGCGGATTGGGTGTGCAGTCGATGGCTGCTCCGCCGCTGACCGAACGCGTCACCCGTCTTCTCAATTCTTCTTCGTCCTCTAGAGAGTCTGTCATGAAACGTCTTGTATTGGGGTTGCTCGCCGCCGGCCTGTTGACCCTCTCCGCGGTGCAATTCCGCCTGGTCGCAGCGGATGCCGATGGTCAGGGCGAATCGGGTTCCGCCGAGACATCAATGGCATTGCAAGTGCTGTCCTCGGATTCCAAGGACTTGATCCAAACGTTGCGACAGCGTTTGAATCCGGATGACAAGGCGTCGTCGGAGTTGAATCAATTGCTTGCCAGCGAATCCGGACAAGTCGCGTTCGCCGGGGTGATCGATTTGTTGAAAGGCAAGTATCGCGAGTCGATTCGCGCCGAGGCGATTCCTCGTTTTGTTGAAAAACATTTTGAAGTTGCTCCCGATGGAACCCTGGCCCTGCGCAGCAGCAGTCGGGTGACGGCGGATGCGTGGGTGCAACGCTCGCAGCAGTTGGGGGGCGTGCTCGAGTCGATGAACGGGCGCATGAAGGGGGTTGCCGATCGTCTGGAGGATTCCGGGGAAGTCAATCAGATGGCTCGCCGCATGCTGACCGACGAGCATGTCGCCTACGCGATCATGTTGGACGAATTTGACGGACGCAGCGATCCGATCGAACTGTTCCTTGGCAAAGCACTCGA
>NZ_JBFHKV010001098.1:0-2786 GCF_041595215.1 Stieleria sp.
CGTGCTCGTCGTCGACGACAACCGAACCAATCGACTGATCTTCAACGAGATGCTTCAGTCTTGGGGGCTGGCCCCGACGTGTGTCGCCGATGGGCAAACGGCGTTGGAAGAACTCGAACGCGCCGCCGCGGCCGATGCGCCCTACCAACTGGTGCTGCTCGATTGCGTGATGCCGAACATGGACGGCTACGATGTCGCCACCAAGATGCTGGAAAACGATCAGCTGCGACACACCAAAACCATCATCATCTCCTCGGCGACCAGCGAAGACAAACAGCGATGCAGCGACCTAGGCGTGGCCAGTTATGTGACCAAACCCGTCGTGCAATCGGAGTTTCTCGAGACGATCCTCAACGCCATGGTATCGCCCGATGACATTGTGGACATCGATCCACCCAGCGATGTCGAGCAGCCCGATGTTGCGTTGCGTGTGTTGATGGTCGAAGACGGTTATGTGAACCAGCGTGTGGCCAGCGGGTTGCTGGAACGCATGGGACACCAAGTCCAAGTCGCCGGTGACGGAAAACTCGGCGTCGAGGCCTGGCGAGACGGCCACTTTGACGTGATCTTGATGGACTGGCAGATGCCCGTCATGGATGGGCAAGAAGCGACCCAACAAATTCGTCGCGAAGAAGCGTCCACGGGAAATCACATTCCCATCATCGCGATGACCGCCGCGGCCATGAAAGGGGATCGCGAACGATGCCTGGAAGCCGGCATGGACGATTACATCAGCAAACCCATTGACCCCAAGGAATTGGCCATGGTCCTACGGCGACACGCCCCCGACGATACTCCTGCCGCCACGGACGCGTCGAAAGAGGCGTCCACGGATGATGCAACCGTCCAGCCCAACGCGGAGGCAGATGGGGAAGTCACACCCGATCCACAACCCGACTACGAGGTCATCGATGTCGAACACGCCCGCAATCGAATGCGCGGCTGCAACGACGCATTCTTGACAGAAATCGCGAAAGTCTTACGCGAAGAGGCGGCGCAGCGTGTCAAGGAAATCGAAGACGCGCTGGCGGCCAGCGACGTCAAAGTCGTCACCCGAGGCGCCCACACGCTCAAAGGCGCCGCGGCAAATTTTGGCGCCAAACCCGTCGTCGAACTCGCCGAGCAAATCGAACAACTCGGTAAAGCCGACGACTTGGTTCCCGTCCCCGGTCTCCTCGAATCTCTCAAGCAACAAGTCGCCCGACTCGACGTCGAACTCGAGGCCTTTGTGAACCGACAAATCGATCCGTAATAGAGGCCCCCGGTTATTTGATTTGAATCGGTGAGGTTTCGGGCGGATCGTTGCCTTCGATCTGGCGCATCAATGCTTTCAGCTCAGCAACTTTCTCGGGGTGCTCCGCGGCCAGATTCGTTTGCTCGCCCAGATCGGATTTCAGGTTGTAGAGTTCTTCGACCTTCTTTCGATCGTCTTCGACCGCGTAGCCATGAAAGAAGGCGTCGGCTTTGAGGTATTTCCAATCGCCCTGACGCACGCCGGCGTTGTTGTAATAAAAATGCTCGCGTCCCGTTTCGCGTTTCCCCAACAGCAAGTCGGTTTGATCGATACCATCGATGCGGCGATCATTGGGAACTTCAAATCCGGCCAGGTGTGCGAAGGTCGGCATGAAGTCGATGGTGGCGAAGATGGCGTCAGAAACTCGTCCCGCAGGCACCTTGCCCGGCCAGCGGACGATGCAGGGCAGTCGATAGCCGCCCTCATAGCACGACCCTTTGCCGTTGCGAAGCGGACCGGCTTGGCCCCAGAAAATCGATCCCTCCGGATGCCCTTTTTTCCGGTCGGTGTACTTCCGTTGGTTCCACGGCCCGTTGTCACTGGTGTAGATCACCAACGTATCCTGGCGCAACCCCAGGTCATCGATCACATCGAGCAGTCGTCCCGTTTCGTAATCGAACTCTTCGACGACATCCCCGTATAATCCGCCGGCCGATTTGCCGCGGAAACGATCCGAGGCATCAATGATGGTGTGCATCATGGTGTGGGCGAGATACAACACGAACGGCTTGTCCGGGTCGCGTTTGTCTTTCAGATACTCGATCGCCTTGTCGGTGTAGAGTGTGGTCAGGCTGCCCATGTCATCGGTCGCGCCGGCCGGTTCATTGTTCTCGTGGAACCGGACGTTGCCACCGTCGTTGGCGCCCAAGGTCCCAAAGTAATAATCGAACCCTTGTGCATTGGGCATTCGATCGAGAATGGCTTTCCGGTTTGACACGTCCCACTTGCCGATGCAGGCGGTTTGGTATCCCGACCCGCGAATCAACTCGGCGAACGTGATTTCCGACGCCGGCATGCCCCAGCCCTTGCTGCGAAGCGGTTGGCGTCCGGTCAACAGCGCCGATCGCGACGGTCCGCAGACCGTCTGAGAGTAAAACGAGGTGAACCGAGTGCCTTCGGTCGCCAACTGATCCAACCGCGGCGTCTTGTTCGTTTCGTTGCCATAGCATGCCAGGTCGGCGTAGCCCTGATCGTCGGTGAAGACGATCAGGATGTTGGGTTGCTCTGCCGCGTTGAGCGCCGAGACCAATAGAAAAAGTAGCAGCGATCCAGTGGAGCAGGCAAATCGAACAGATTGACTCATAGTGATCTCGCAAAAACGCAGTTTGGTGAGGCGGCGTAGGGCATGCTGTGCATGCCACAGGTCTAGTTAGGGCATGCTGTGCATGCCACAAGTCACGCACCGCGTGACCCACAGTTCTAGGCCAACAACGGATCGACCGTGCCGGTGCTGTCGGCGAAACGCTTCATGTCCAGCCCCATCATGCGGGCC
>NZ_JBFHKV010001099.1:0-2785 GCF_041595215.1 Stieleria sp.
GATTCGAACGTGAAACCCGAAAAGACACTCACGACGATCGAGCACATCGTGACGCACCGTGAGTGCTCGCTGGCGGGAATGTTGCTGACGATGAAGCTGGGCAACTACGACGCGGCGGGACGAATCGACGCCTGGCTGGAGCAGATCCAGACGTGGAATCCGGTCGACGTGCAAGTGCGTCAGCTGGCCCGAAACCGCTGTGAAGTCTGCATCGCCGTGCAGTTGCGGTGACGCGGCCGGTCGGCCGGGCGCCCTGCCGCTAAGCAACAGACACTGCGTTTGTTGTCAAAGGGGAGCGTTAGCGAACCGAGTATCCCGGAGGGATTACAGCGAGTAGCCGGAGGTCAGCGCAGCGCCACCTCCGGGAAGCGCGCCTCAAAATCCCATCGACCCCGGCGGGGTCGCAGCGAATGGACTCGCCGGCGGTGCCGCAGTCCGCGTTTCTGAAATAGTTGATCGAGATGCTGTTTCAATTGGAGTGGCAGGCCGGGTCCGAGGGTTCTGGCACGATTTGCTTCGACACCCTCCGGGGTCGCGTTACGCTGGGGCGCCGGATATCCGGAGGTGTCGCTGCGCTCACCTCCGGCTACTGGCTTTGACCCCGCCGGGGTCATGCCACCTGCGTTGGCATTACAGGTACTCGCGTCCTGCCGCGATCCTTACAAATGCACCGGCAGAAACAGCTTGGTTTCACCGGGCCGTTTTTCTGCCGGCGGGACGATCCACGCGGGCGTCTCGCCTTTGTCCAGGCTGTCGGCGACGCTCGATTTGAAGCGTGCGACGATTTGTCCGAGCATTTCGCGTTGGCTGGATGCCGATACCTCAATTTCTGCCAGATTGGCGACGCGACCGCGAAACACGCCGTCGTCGCAGGCGAAATAGACAATGCAACCGAATGCCGGCGGGGTCGGCGCTGCGGATTCGACCGGCAATCCGGCATTCGGCGGCTGTTTCGTCGCGGGCCGGTTGGTCGGGGACGTCTCGTCCACTTGGTCTTCTGGTGTCGGGTCGCTGGGGTTCAACATCGGTTGCTCCTGCGGCGCGGTCGCACGAGGTCTGGGGTGTCGCCGCCCCGACCGAGAAAAAACGGTTTGGCAGAAAAAAACCTTCGCAGAAAACGGTGCATGCAAAGTCAAATGGGGCGCGATTGCCTTTACAATACAGCAGCGTGATCTTGTTGCCCACCGAACTCCCATACCTAAAAAACTCGCCGGCCGACGACGCACGTGTCGCATCGCCGCCCGCCGAGTTGATCATTCCGAAAGGACCAACAGATGGAAAATCATCCTAGCCGACGTAACTTCTTGAAAACTTCCACTGCCGCGGCTGCCGGCGCGACCCTGACCAGCACCATCGCCCGCACCGCTCACGCCCAAGGGAGCGACGAAATCAAGTTTGCCCTGATCGGATGCGGTGGCCGCGGAAACGGTGCTTCGGTCAATATTTTCAAATCCGGCGGAAACACCAAGTTGGTTGCCGTTGCCGATGCGTTTGACGGCAAGGCTTCGGCCACGATCAACTCCCTGTCCAAGCGTTACAAGGACAAGGTCGATGTGCCGGCCGACCGCAAGTTCGTCGGACTCGATGCCTACAAGAAACTACTGGAAGTCGACGCCGATCTGGTCATCATCGCCACGCCTCCCGGATTCAAACCGCAACAATTCGAAGCGGCCGTCAAAGCCGGCAAGCACATCTTCATGGAAAAACCGGTCGCCTCCGATGCCACCGGCGTCCGACGCGTCTTGGCCAGCGTCGAAGAATCCAAGAAGAAGAACTTGATGGTCGGCATTGGACTGCAACGCCGTCACGAAGCTCAGTATCTGGAAACGATCGGACGGATCCACGACGGTGCGATCGGTGACGTGATCGCCACCCGCGTGTATTGGAACGGCGGCGGCATCTGGTACCGCAACCGAACCGAAGAGCAGACCGAAATGGCATTCCAGTGCAACAACTGGTACCACTTCAACTGGCTTTCCGGCGACCAGATCTGCGAGCAACACATCCACAACCTGGACGTCGGTTGCTGGCTCAAAGGCGAGTACCCCGTCGAGTGCAATGGCATGGGTGGACGTGAGCAGCGGATGGATGGCGATCCGACCAAGAGCCAAATCTTTGACCACACCTTCTGCGAATACACTTTCGCCGATGGCACCAAGATGTTCAGCCAAGGCCGTCACTTGAAAGGTTCCTGGACGCACGTGGCCGAGTACGCCCACGGCACCAAGGGAACCGCCGACGTGTCCGGATCCCAGATCTCCGGCGAAGGCGGTGATTGGAAATTCAGCGGCGAGCGTCAACAAGGCCACCAGCAAGAACAGAACGATCTGATCGCGGCACTCGCCCGCGGAGAGATCTACAACGAAGGTGAGTACGGCGCGCTGTCCACGTTCACTGCCATCCTGGGCCGCGAAGCGTGTTACAGCGGCAAGGTCATCAAGTGGGATGATCTGCTGAACAAGGGACGCGAGTTGGCACCCGGGATCGATGACTACACCATCGACAGCCCGCCGCCGGAGTCGGCACTGCCCGGACCCGACGGCAAGTACCCGATCCCCGTCCCGGGCCAGTACGATCCCTTCGCGTAAAGGCTAGACACCAACGTGCGCTGGTGTGCAGGCTTCAGCCGCTCGTCTCGCTGCTTCGCAGCGCGTGAGGAATCGCCTAAAGGCTAGACACCAACGTGCGCTGGTGTGCAGGCTTCAGCCGCTCGTCTCGCTGCTTCGCAGCGCGTGAGGAATCGCCTAACCCGGATATTGCATCCGCTTATTCGATTGCCCCTATA
>NZ_JBFHKV010001100.1:0-2781 GCF_041595215.1 Stieleria sp.
TCGTACGTCCAGCAAGCGGCGATCCAGAAAGCCGAATCAGAAGTTGAATCCGCCGAGCGAGAACTGGCGGCGGCCAAGAAGCGTCTGGCCGATCAGCCGGGGGCGGAGCCGGACACGCTTCCGGTTGAGGACCCATCATGGAGCGTCACGGACACCTTCGATGAGCCCGCACCGGAACGGTGGCGACTGATCGGGGACGGGTGGCAGTATCGCGACGGTGCGTTGCATCAAACAAGGTCGACACGTGAGTCGGAAATGATACGGCTGGTCCCGCCGCTGCCGCGTGATTTCGAAGTGGACTGCGTTTACAGCACCACTGGTGGGTCGACGTACAAGTCAGTGACGTTTCGATTCGACCAGTCCGAAGACGGCAAGTCTTCGAATTACGTCTACACCAGCGCCCACGCCCCCGGACCCAAGGTCCAAGTGGCGTACACGCGTGGTGGCAGTAGCACGTATCCGGCCGAAGGTCGCAAGGCGATGCCGATCAAGGTCGGCCAGCGTTACCACCTGCGGATCGCGGTCCGAGACACATTGGTCAACGTTTGGTTGGATGATCAGTTGGTCGTCGCCTATCAACTTCCCGATCGTCGCGACGGTTTCTTTAGCTTGAGCGGTTTTGATGCGACCGTTGCCTTTGACGAGATCACGCTCAAAACGCTGTCGCCGGATAGCGAACTGACCGCAGCGGGAAACCAAACCGCTGCATCGGTCGACCCGGAGAACGCGGTGATCGTCGCGGAGTTGAAATTGGCATCGGCCAACGCGGCCTTGGCTTCGGTGCACGCGACCATTGCCGCCGACAACGCTCGTTACGTCGCGTCGCCGTCGCCAGCTGAAACCGACAGCCTGGCCCGGGACGCCGCGAGAAAACAGCTGCAGGCGAAAATTGCCGATGCGGACTATCGGATGATTGTCGATGCCGCCGATGCGAAAAAATTAAAATCGGCGAAGGACCAGAAGTCGGCCGCCGAAAAGAAGTTGAAAGAATTGGAAAAGGCCCAGCCTGACGCCCGACCGGGCTACGCGTCGCTGCGTGGGTCCAAAAAAGCACTCGAGACCCCGGAGCACAAGGAGCCCGATTACCCAGCGGTCTATGCACCGGTCAGCACCGGGCGGCGTCTCGCGCTGGCGAAATGGATCACGTCGCGACAAAACCCGTTGACCGCCCGCGTTGCGGTCAACCACGTGTGGATGCGGCACTTTGGGACACCACTGGTCGAGTCCGTGTTCGATTTCGGATTGCGTGCCGAGAAACCGCTGCACGCGGAACTCTTGGATTTCCTGGCCGCTGAATTCATGGAGTCGGGCTGGAGTTTCAAGCATCTGCATCGAATGATCGTGACGTCCGAAGCGTACCGTTTGTCCTCCTCGACACTGACGGCCGACGAACAAACGCGAACAGGTGATCCGATGAACCGCTACTACTGGCGGGCCAACTCCAAACGCATGGAATCGCAACTCGTCCGCGACAGCTTGTTGTCGCTGGGCGGAAAACTGGATCCGAAAATGGAAGGTCCGTCGATCGATCCCGGTCCGACCGCCATGCGTCGCAGCGTGTACCTCAAACATTCCCGCGACCAGCAAGACAAGTTTCTGGCGATGTTCGATGATGCGGACATCCTGCAGTGTTATCGACGCAGCGAGAGTATCGTGCCCCAGCAGGCACTCGCGCTTTCCAACAGCAAGCTCGCGATCGAAATGGCGTCTCAAATCGCATCGCGAATCGCCGCCGGTCTGAAAACCGATGCACCGTCGGACTTCATCGATGAACTGTTTTTTCAACTGCTTTGCCGCGAACCGACTGACGCCGAGCGATCCGAATGCGCCGCGTTTTGGGATGCCATGTCAACGCTTCCCGAACTCCAATCCCACGACGCCGCCGACCGTGACGCCGTCATCCGCTCCCGACTGACCCAAGCCATCCTCAACCACAACGACTTCGTCACCATCCGCTAAAAAGTGGCGTAAGCTTCCAGCTTGCGTTAAAACGACAGGTACGCTTCCAGCTTGCGTTACCGTAAAGATCGCAAGCTGGAAGCGTACGCCACTTTATTCCGCCCACCCTCCACTGAATCATGCAACGTTTCCTTCTGTTTCTGACGCTCGGGCTGGTCTGCCCGGCTGTGGCGTTTGCCGAGCTCTCGGTTCCCCAGTTCTTCAGTGACCACATGGTGCTTCAGCGTGAGCGATCGGCACCGATTTGGGGCACCGCCACCCCAGACGCCGAAGTCGTGTTGGAACTCAAGGGAAGGACCGCGACGACCAAAGCGAATTCGGATGGAAAATGGCGGGTCGGCATCCAGACCGGCAAGGCCGACGGTTCGGGATCGACACTGACCATTCGCAGTGGCAGCGAGACGATCAAGATCGATGACGTGTTGATCGGCGAGGTCTGGTTTGCATCGGGGCAATCGAACATGGCATTCACGATGCGCGGGGCGGCAAGCTACGACGCTGCGTTGGCCGAATCCGACCTGCCGGCGATCCGGATGTTCAATGCCGCCACGACGACTGCGGTGGAGCCCCAGGACGACATTGCCGGACAGTGGAGTGTTTGTTCGCCCGATACCCTGGCGAGCTACTCGGCGGTCGCGTTCTTCTTCGCCAGAAAGCTGCACCAGGAACTCGGCGTGCCGGTCGGGGTGATCAAATCGGCGTGGGGTGGCAAACCCGTTGAGACGTTTACCAGTCGCGAGGCACTCGAGACGTTGCCCGGTACGAAGCGGTTGGTCGACGCGGCGATCGAGGCTGACAAGGCCTACGATCCCGAGAAAGCCA
>NZ_JBFHKV010001101.1:0-2775 GCF_041595215.1 Stieleria sp.
GTCGACGCATCGGCTTGTCGAAAGGATTCAAAAACGGCTTGTTGACGATCGGGAGGAATTCCGATCCCTGTGTCGCGGACCGAAATCTGCAGACCGACTGAATCTTCAGTGCTGGATTCGAGATGGACGACGACTTCGATTTCGCCTTCCTCGGTGAATTTGATCGCATTGCCCACCAGATTGACAACGATCTGTCCCAGTCGCCCCGCGTCACCGACGAGCATGTCGGGGATCTCGGGCGCGACATGACAAAGCATTTCCAACCCCTTGCCCCCGGCACGGCAACCGAGCGTCTGGATCGTTTGCCCGATGCAATCACGAAGACTGAAGGGATGATGATCCAGGTCAAGTTTACCCGCTTCGATCTTGGAAAAATCGAGAATGTCGTTGAGCAGCCGCAGCAGTGAGTCGGCCGACTGTTTGACCATGTTCAAGTAGTCACGTTGTTCCGACGTCGGCGTCGTGTGAAGCAATAACTCGGTCATCCCGATGATCCCATTCATCGGCGTGCGAATCTCATGGCTCATGTTTGCCAGAAACTCGCTCTTGGCCTGGTTGGCCTGTTCCGCCATCTCTTTGGCAGCCTCGGCAACCTCCTTCGCCGCACGCACTTCCTGTTCGGCTTGATGTCGCTGTGTGACATCCCAAAACATGATCTGGATGCCACTAATATTTCCGGCGGCGTCGTAAACCGGGCCTTTAAACGTTTCCATGTAAACCCGTTCGCCGTCGGCTTTCTCATGGGCTTCGACATGATTGACGACCTTGCCCGTTTTGACGACGCGACGATCGTCTTGTCGATATTTCTTCGCCAAGTCCTTGGGAAAGAGATCGAAATCGGTCTTCCCCAAGATCTCATCCAACGACATCCCCATCGACTCGCAGTACAGCTCGTTGCCGAACACCACTTTGCCCTTCATGTCCTTGCGGACGACCTGCATCGGCATGCACTCGACCAGTGACGAATAGAGCGCTTCGGATTCGCGAATCGCACTGATGTCCGTACCAATCCCGCCGACGAATTTTGGTTGGCGGTTGGCATCGTGGACCACGCTGACTCGGTCGTGTAGCCAGATCACCGAACCGTTGGGACGCACGACGCGATAGTCCTGTTCGATGTGCTTTTTTTCAAGCAAATTGTCCAGATTCGCGACGACGGTCTCGCGGTCGTCCGGGTGGATTGCGTCCAGCCAGTAATTGGGGTCGGCCGTCAGTTCCTTGAGCGGTCTGCCATAGACACGCTCGGCGACGCGATTGACATACAGCAACTTGCCGTCCATCGACGTGCACCAGACGAGATGTCGAGCCGCGTTGATCAGCGTTCTGACAAGCTGATCTCTCGTAAAAGGCTGGTCCTTGGCCGTGTGTAGCGACCCGAGGTCCATGTAGGAGGTTCGTATATCCACCGCGTCTCGCTCCGACGTCGAAGAGTTTGCCTCGGAAACGATGTCCCGAGATTGCTATTCTACTCCAGATGTCCAGGCCTTTCTTCCGTTGACCCGTTTCAGCGAGAGATTCCGACTAACTCCGACGGTGAGGCGTCTCATTCTGCCACTTCAATTCGTGCCGTCATTGCGCCATCGAGTATTGAATCAACCTGATGTTCTACTCCGCTTTCAATCCTTGTTCTTCCAGCCATGCCGCAACCCGCCCCGATTGGTGACGGACGTCGATTGATTCCATCGCACGGTCACCACCGTTTGATTTCCGCCTTTGACAGGTTCGGCCTGGTCGCGCCCTCTCGTGCTGGGGCCCGTCGGCTCGCGCCAAACGGCTGATCTTGGTTTGACATCAGCCGGTTCGCGCCAGCACGAACGGCTTCTCCGTTTGTGTAGACTTAGCGGGAGTTGGACAAACGTTGTCAGAGAGTTAGCGTTGACAACGGGTAACACGTTTCAATGCCACACTCTTAGACCTACAGACGAACGGTCAGAACACCATGCGAACTTCCGTGACGATTCATTCGATGGGCTGTGTCGTGTTGCTCGCGACATTGATCGTGATGGCTAGCAGCACCGTCGCAAACGACGTCGATCGGCCGAACATTCTATTCATCGGGATCGACGACTTGCGACCTGAGTTGGGATGCTACGGCGCCGCCCACATCCACAGTCCAAACATCGATCGTCTGGCCCGCGAAGGGGTTTTGTTTGAGCGAGCTTATTGCCAGTGGGCCGTTTGCATGCCGTCACGGGCGAGCTTGCTGAGCGGTTTGCGAACGGACTGCCGCGCGGTCGGCGGTGTGAGGGATTGATCGAATTGGTCGATTTGCATCCAACGCTCAGCGAACTGGCGGGATTGCCGATCCATTCCGGTGCCGAAGGCGAAAGCTTTGCCGGCAACGTTCGCGACCCCGACGCACCCGGCCAAGAAGTCGCCATCAGTCAGTATCCCAAAGGCGGCTACATGGGCTATTCGATTCGAACGAAGACGCACCGCTACACCGAATGGCGGCCGCTAAAGGGGAACACCCAAAATGCAGCTTTTCGAGAGTTGTACGCCTATGGAAGCGACGGGATCGAGCGCGTCAATCTCGCCGATCGGCCGGAGCACCAAGCCGTTCAAGCGTCGCTTCGACAGCGTTTGCGGAGCGAGATGGCTCGCTGACCGTCACTGGGGGCGATCAACCTTACAAGCGCGCGGCGCGGAATCGGTTCGCCGCTAATCGTATCCCGAGAGAGGTGGGGGAGGATCAATCCCGGGTGGTGCCAGCGGCAATGCGGCACAAAATTTGCAACGGTTACGCCACCGCGATCGACGGGTTCGCAACAGGTA
>NZ_JBFHKV010001102.1:0-2774 GCF_041595215.1 Stieleria sp.
CGACCATCGCCAAGATTGTCGCGAACAACAGGGCCATTGGGCCGCTTGTGATCTTCATTGATTTCGATTCCCAGAGATTACAGAAAGAGAAGTTGGCTGCGGAGAAGTTCCGCCGTGCTTTGAAGCCGTACATCGTCCCACGACATTGCCCCAGACACTGCGATCGCAATGGATGGAATTCGTCGAGAGTTACCCTGTTCAAACCACGCCAAGGCGGCAGGGTTTCACGAAAGATCGAGTTTTTTGCCAAAAAGAAAGGCAAAAAACGATGCTGCCAGAAACGCGGCGGCCGATTCAGGCCCGCCGGCTACGACTTCACCACCGGATTGCTCCGCAATTCACGCTGGGCCCGCTGCAGAAACTGCATCGCGTCGATCGGGGTCATCGAATTCAGGTCCAAGCTCTGCACCTGGCTGAGCACCGGATGGTCGGAGAACCCGAACAGGGTCAGCTGGTAGGAGCCGCCGCCGCGATCGCTGTGTCCCTGGGGTGGAGCGATCGAGGGCCGATCCAAAGCGTCTCGGTGGTCGATTTCCAATTGCGCCAGCACGTCTTTAGCACGCTCGTTGACTTCGCGCGGCACGCCGGCCAGGCGGGCGACGTGGATCCCATAGCTCTTGTCCGCGCCGCCGGGAATGATCCGGTGCAAAAAGACGACTTCGTCATTCCACTCTTTGACGGCCACGTTCAAATTCGACACCCGCGGCAGCGACTCTTCCAACTGAGTCAGCTCGTGGTAGTGCGTCGCAAACAGCGTCCGGCAACCGATCTGTTCGTGCAAGTGCTCGGTGATCGCCCAGGCCAGCGACAGCCCGTCATAGGTGCTCGTTCCGCGGCCGATTTCATCCAGGATCACCAGGGACCGCGACGTGGCGGTATTGAGAATCCGCGCCGTTTCGACCATCTCGACCATGAACGTACTCTGCCCGCGGCTGAGTTCATCGCTGGCTCCCACGCGGGCAAAGATTCGGTCGGCGATCCCGATCACCGCGGATTCGGCGGGCACAAACGACCCGGCTTGAGCCAACAAGGTGATCAAGGCGACTTGGCGGATGTACGTGCTTTTGCCCGACATGTTGGGGCCGGTGATCAGCAGGATCATCCCGGTCTCGGGGGCGTGAACGCAGTCGTTGGGGACAAATTCTCCCTGCGGCAACGTCACGTCCAACACCGGGTGCCGGCCCGCTTCGATTCGCAGCACTGAATCGTCGGTCATCTCCGGCCGCACCCAACTTCGCTGTGCAGCCAGCTCGGCCAAAGCCGCGAGCACATCCAGTTCCGCCATCGCAACGGCAACTTCCTGCAACGTCGCCAAGTGATGATGGGTACGCGTCCGCAAGTTATGAAAGATCAACTGTTCCCGTGCGGCGGCTTTTTCATCCGCGGCCAGGACTTTCTCTTCGTATTCTTTTAACTCCGGCGTGATGTATCGTTCGCAGTTCTTCAGCGTTTGTTTGCGAATGAAATCCGCGGGCACCTTGTCCTTGTGAGCGTTGGTGACTTCCAAGTAGTAGCCGAAGACCTTGTTGTAACCGACTTTCAAGTTGGGAATTCCGGTCACGTCCATCTGACGTTGTTGGTATTCCAGAATCCACTGTTTTCCGCCGGCGGCCAACTCACGCAGCGAATCAAGTTCGGGGTCGAATCCCTTGCGGACGAAATTTCCGTCGGCAGCATTGAGCGGACATTCATCGGCCAACGCCGCTTCCAGTTCGCTGCGCAACTCCGGACACAGGTGCAAATGCGACTCCAAATGCATGATCCGCTTGGGGTTGCGTCCGGCCAACTTGGCCTTCAGCGTCGGCAATCCCGCCAGCGTTCGAGACACTTGTTGCAGATCCCGCGGCCCCGTCCGACCGGTGGCGATTCGCGCCAGCAGTCTGGTGATGTCGTAGGTCTGTTTCAGGGTCGACCGCACATCGCTGCGGAGGGATGCTTGGGTAAAGAATTCTTCGACCGCATCGTGTCGCTGGCAAATCGCATCGATTTCGACCAACGGCGCGGCGATCCAATCGGCCAACATCCGCGACCCGGCCGACGTGCACGTCAAGTCGATCGCATCGACCAACGACCCGGCCCGCGACGAGGTTCGTAGCGTTCGTGTGATCTCCAGACTTCGCCGCGTCGACGCATCGATCTCCAGCACGCCGCTGCGGTGGTGCGCCGAAATGGATCGAAAATGATCCAGCCCAGCGGGTTGTGTTTCCTGCAGATAGGTCAGTGCCGCGCCGGCTGCTCGAACTGCCGCGGTGTCGTCGTCGCGAAAGCCAAACCCTTCGAGCGAACCGACCGAGAACTGCTTGCACAGTAACTCCACCGAAGCGTCTTCGGCGAAGCTCCAAGCCGGCCGCGCCGTCCAGGACCACGGCGCGGTGGAATCCGGCGAAAACTTGGCGTCGTCTTCACGGTAAATCACTTCCGCCGGACCGATCCGCGCCAATTCGTCTTCGACCCGCGAAACGGGAAACACCCCGGCGCAGAACCGTCCGCTGGAAAGTTCCGCCCAAGCGATTCCGGCGACCGGTTCATCGGTTTGCTTCTTGCCTTTACGTGGCGTGTGCAACACCACGGCGGCCAAATAATTCGCTTCCCGCGGATCAAGCAGGTCGTCGTCGGTCAGGGTCCCCGCGCTGACCAAGCGGGTGATTTCTCGTTTGACCAGCCCCTTGGCTTGTTTGGGGTCTTCGACCTGCTCACAGACCGCGGCCCGGAACCCGGCTTGGATCAATTTGCAGAGGTAGGAATCGAGTTGGTGATGGGGAAACCCCGCCATC
>NZ_JBFHKV010001103.1:0-2766 GCF_041595215.1 Stieleria sp.
AAGTCGTAGCGGGCGGACCTGAATCGGCCGCCGCGTTTCTGGCCGCATCGTTTTTTGCCTTTCTTTTTGGCAAAAAACTCGATCTTTCGTGAAACCCTGCCGCCTTGGCGTGGTTTGAACAGGGTAACTCTCGACGAATTCCATCCATTGCGATCGCAGTGTCTGGGGCAATGTCGTGGGGCGATGTACGGCTTCAAAGCACGGCGGAACTTCTCCGCAGCCAACTTCTCTTTCTGTAATCTCTGGGAATCGAAATCAATGAAGATCACAAGCGGCCCAATGGCCCTGTTGTTCGCGGCAATTTTGGCGATGGTCGCCACTGATGTTATGGCTCAACGCGGTGGCGGTGGCCGACCGGGGGGTGGGGGCGGCCGACCGGGCGGCGGCGGATTTCGTGGCGGTCCTGGAGGCCCCGGCGGCTTCGGCGGACGCGGCGGTGGTTCCATCCTGGGACTGTTGCAAGTCAAAGAAGTCCAAGAAGAAATCGAGTTGATGCCCGACCAGGAAGAGGCCGTCAAGAAGGTCGCCGAGAACCGCGAACGCGTCGAATTCCCACGCGATTTCGATCGCGAGAATCGCGACAGTGAAGAAAATATTGCCAAAATGCAGGCGTACATGAAGCAGGTTGCTGAAGGCGAAAAGAAGATCCGCGAGCAACTCGAAGAGGTGCTGTTGCCAGAGCAAATGGAACGGCTGGAACAAATCGAAGTTCAGCAGATGCGGGCCGGGGCGCTGATGAATGAGCGTGTCGCAACCGAACTGAAGCTGACCGCCAAGCAGAAAGAAGAACTGGCAAAGATGGCTGAAGAAGCTCGCGAAGAAATGATGTCCAAGATGCAAGAGTTGTTCCAAGGCGGTGACCGCGAAAACATGCGGGAAAAGATGGTGGAAGCTCAGAAGGAAATGGAAACCAAGCTGGTCAGCGTGCTGACCAGTGAGCAGAAAAAAGAGTTTGAAGAAATGAAGGGCGAGCCCTTCGAAATGCCGGCACCCCAAGGACGTGGCGGATTCGGCGGCCGCGGCGGAGACGGTGGCGGCCCCGGCGGCGGACGCGGTGGTCGCGGTGGCCCGGGCGGAGACCGAGGCGGTGATCGAGGTGGACGCCCAGGCGGACGCCCGGCGGCTGAGTGATTTGACTGACCGAAGCTAGACGAGTTCGCTGCTCGAATTGAAACGTCGACTGCAGCGAAGCGCTCCGCTGCACCGACCAGGGACAGGTTCTCCACGTGAGAATCTGTCCCGTTTTTTTTCAGGTTTCAGGTTTCAGGTTTCAGGTTTCAGGTTTCAGATCCAACAACTTGGGACTTGGAACTTGGAACTTTCGACATAAGGATTACAACCGGTACACCTTCGTTGCGTTTCCGCATCATACGAGGTTGCATTTTCGCATCATCGCTGCCAACTGCGTGCTAGGGTTCCTCGGACGAGGTCTGTATGGACTCAGACCCGGATCGAATTCCCGCATGCGCCTGACTCAAGCCGATGTTCGCTTTGTTTTCAACCTCAACCTCCCCTGCGACGGCCCGCGATGGCTGCGCATGGCGAAAGGTGAGTGCGATAGCAATCGTGGTGGTCTCGCTGCTGCCGTCTGTCGGTTGTTCGCGACTGCGGCTTCCCGCCATCGATCCGACGGGGCAACGGATCTTCAACCCCCTGCCTGCGACGACGACGATCGCGCTGCCCGGTTCGGCCGGTGAAGGCCGGCTGGGGAACTGCCTGCGAAGACTCGGTGACCCGTTGAACACGCGGCCGTTTTCGTTGCCCGAACCGGCGTTTCCCGAACCGGTCGCTCCGCCGCCCTGCCTGACGCCGGTGCCCAGCACGGCGACACCACCGCTGACGTCAATCGGTGGTGCGTCCAATGAACCGTGCGTGCCAAGCGCCCGGTGCCCGTCGGATTGCCAAAACGGTCCGCCGGCAATTCTGTATGGCAACGAGTGTCAGATGCGCGAGCTTTGCCGACTTCCCAAACGCGGCAAGCGAGGCTGCATCCTGCTCTCGCCCCAGAAAATTGTTGCACCGGTCGGCGGGGAAGTGGTTCTGTTGTCGGGAATCTGTGGTGACGAGGGACATTTGCAAGTCGGCGAACCGCTGGAATGGATGCTGACGCCGGAAAGCGTCGGGACCTTTATCCAAGTCGGTGACGATGACCCCGGTGTGATGCACCGATTGGCGCGGATTAAAAAAGCGGCCAAGCAAGATCCCGCCTATGCGTTCGGCGTGACCAGCACCAAACGCACGAAGATCACCCGTGGAAACTTGAATCCCAATGATGATGTCCAGTTGGAAAAGGGACAAACATGGATCACCGTCAGCAGCCCCAGTGAAGGGACCAGCAAAGTCACCGTGCTGGCACCGGAAAGCGAGTGCTGGGATCAACGAAAAGCAACCGCGACGATCTACTGGGTCGATGCGGCACGACAGTTTCCGGGGACGCAAATCGTCCCGGCGGGAACACCGGTCACGTTGACGACGCGGGTGACTCGATCCGAAGGCATGTTACCGGCGCGCGGATGGAAGGTGTATTACGAAATCATGCAACCCGAACTCGGCTCGTTCGCGTCGACCGGATCATCGTTCGTCGAAGCCGTTGTCGATGACGCCGGAAATGCGACGGTGCAGTTAATCCCGACACCGGGCACGTCGGGCACAGCGGCGATCGCGATGCGGGTGATTCGCCCTGGTGGTGAAACCGACAACATGCCGCCGTTGACGCTGTTCACCGGTGAGACCTTTGTCACTTGGAGTGCGCCGCAGTTGGCGATT
>NZ_JBFHKV010001104.1:0-2764 GCF_041595215.1 Stieleria sp.
CTTGGGCGTAACAGCAAGCGTATTTCCGCATCAGGATCGTGCCTTTTTCTTCGCCGAAGCGTTCTTTGACCAGATCGTAGTGATGCATCATGCATTGACGTTGTTCTGGCAGACTGGGTTCCGGCGGGATCGGTTGGCCGCGGAGTGCGGCGGCGGCTTGCGAGAACAGCCACGGGCGGCCGAGGCAAGCGCGGGCGATCATGACGCCATCGACGTCATAGGTCTTGAAGGCGTGAACAACTTTTTCGGGCGAGTCCAGGTCACCGTTTCCGATCAGCGGAATGTTTCGAAGGTGGGCCTTGATTTCGCTGATGCGATCCCAGTCGGCATGCCCGCGAAACATGTCTTTGGCGGTGCGGCCATGAACGGTCAGCGCCGCCGCACCGGCCTCTTCGACCACCCGAGCGACTTCGTTGCAATTGACCGAATCGGGGCTGCAGCCGAGTCTGATTTTCGCGGTCACGGGCGTCGGCGCGCACGCTTTAACCAGTTGCGAAATGATCTCGAACATCCGGCCCGGCGTTCGCAACAGGTAGCTGCCGCTGTGTGCTTTTTCGGTGACCTGGCGGACAGGGCAGCCGAAATTTATATCCACAACGCTGACCTGGTACTCCTCGACCAACCGCCGACCGACCTTGGCCATCGTTTCCGGATCGTTGTCCCAGATCTGGACCGCCAGTGGGCGGGGTTCTTCGGCCACACCCCACAAGCGTTCGGGATGTTCGGCTTCGTTTTCGTCCATCCAGACAAAGCCGCGGGCGTTGACCATTTCGGTCGCGATCAATCCGGCGCCGCCATATTCGCGGACCATTTGACGGAAGGCGGCGTTGGTAAAGCCCGCCATCGGGGCTTGCAGGATCGGCGGATCGACGACCAGATCGCCGATCCGAAACGCGGGTGGGGGGAAGGGACGTGACATGGCTAAAGCTTTCGCGGGAGGTGATTCCCCGTCACTCTAAAACGCACGCGACCAACTGGCAATGATTGAATAGTCCGTCTCCAACTGGATTCCGTCCAGGTCTTGCGCCAACGTGGGCACAATTTCCAGGTTCAAATAATTTCCTTTCCAGTTCAACTGGCCACCGATCCCCAGGTTGTACCAGTATCCGCCGCGAAAGCTTTCGACGTTGGTGCTGATCCCCGCGTCGGGCGTCTGCGGATCGGCGCCATCAATGTTGTCACGCCAAACGTGTTCCCCGCGCAGTGACAGGGCGAACGCGTCGCAGACCAGGTATTGGGTCCACGTGTTGAGGCGGACTTCGGCACCGAGACGGTAATCGCGATAGTTCTTGCCCATCGGCAGATCGGACTGGACCTGCCCCCCCCAGCTCCATTGGTCGGCGAAATACCGCACGGTCATGCCGGGGCGTGCGTTGAAGGTCCCGCTGCCCAGTCGCATCGGGTAGGGCAGCGGTTGAGACATCATGCCACCGGTCGGCGTCGACGTGGTCCGAAAGATATCGCCGGTCGGAACAGACCCGCCCAGGTTCAAAATCCAATCGCAACGCTCGGTGCTGTACAGCCGGAGCAGCGCGCCCAGGGCCGTGTCACCGAAACCGCTGTTATGGGTCGTGAATTCGGTCCCCGCCCCGGCCGGGTTCATCGGGCCGCGGATGTGATCCATCGTCAAACTCGGCAACATAAACATCGTGTACAGCGTCACATTGTCGGTGGCACCGTACATCACGTGGGTCATGTGCATCTCCATCGTCATTTGCGTGGGAGCGGCCATGCGATTGGTCATCGGCGAGCTCGTCGCGCCGAAAGCGATCGCTTCGGAATCGCTGACGGTCCGATCGCCGATCCGATTGTCTTCCATGTACATGTTCATGTACTTGTACTCGACCATCCACTCGCCCTTTTCATGCACATGATCGCCCGCGATTCCGGCCGGGCCGTGTTTGTCCGCCAGCGATTTTCGTCCGGGATGGTCGGCGATCGAGGCGGACGTGGTCAAAAACAGCGACGCAACAGCCGCGAGAAGATGATAGGGTTTCACCGTCATAAGAAAGCATCCGTGCTGGGAAATCCATGCTGGGAAAATCGAGTGACGAAGGTCTTCGCTAGATCGACCTCCCGGACGGCAAGTTTCAGCTGCCGCCATTGGAGCGTTGACAATCGGCATGATCTGACCAAACCGACTGCCCGCCCGGGCGAACTTGAATCTTGCCAAACTCGGGTCGACTCGCCGGTCGCGCCTTTGCTATAGCCGCTAGGGTGGTGCCAAAATCAGGCACCGGGGCTTCCAGGGATTGGACAGCCAAACTTCGCAAAACACCGTATCTTTCCGAGTTTGTCGAAACTGAGACAGCCCGGTCGCAACGGTTGGCCATTGACGCAGGACGGATTCGACTGATGGGCGTGATCTTCGGTTTACCGGTTGTTTCGATTTTCATCTTCATCGCCGCAGGGCTGCTGCTCGGGCATCTGTTCTGGTACCGAGACACCAGCGGCTTGGACCGCAGGGTCCGTGAACTGGAGGACGAGCTTGCAACGGCGGGCGGCGACTCATCCAGCCAACACGGCGAGCTGCTTTCACTCCAGCGGTCCTTCGACGAGCAACGCGACGATCTGGAACGCGCCCGCGAGGAAGCCGCATCGTTGCGCCAGGAAAACGCGACACTGGAAGCATCCATCGAACTGACCCGCGACAACGCGGCTCTCGAAAACAGTGACTTACAGCGCACCGAAGAGCAGCTGCAAGCGTTGCGAGACGAATACGATGCCCTGAAAGCCGAGCACGAACAGACGCTTGCGGACAGGC
>NZ_JBFHKV010001105.1:0-2750 GCF_041595215.1 Stieleria sp.
GATCCACACAACAGACGCCCGTCATCGGTCAGGATTGGTTTGCACCGCACCGGACCGTCGATGCCTTCGGGCAGTCGAACTCGATCGCGGAACGTTCGCCCGCGGTCATAGCTGACCATCATCTCGCCCCACCAACTCTGTGGGTCGGGGCCGACTTTGAAGAACAACAGCGTCGGGGCGTCGCCGGGAGGTTGAAACAGCACCGGATTCCAACACGGATGACGCAAGCCATCATGCTGAACACCGGTCGCCACTTGCGAGGGCGACGACCAGCGGCTTCCATCGTGATAGCTGGTCCAGATCCCGACATCCTTGTGCTTCTCTTTCGTTCCACCAAACCAGGCCGCGACCAATCCACGACTGGTCTGACAAATCGTCGATGCGTGACATTCCTTCGTCGGCATCTTGTTATGGATGAACTCTTCGCTCACCAAACCGGGCATACGTGGTGCCTCTGCTTCATTGACGATGTCGGCGGCGACCTGCTCGTCGGAATACTCAATGCAGTCGTCGTGGGCGATGTAGTAGATCCGACCGTTTTCCGCGCCGACCATCAAGTCCGGCTTGCCGTCGTGATTCAAATCGCAAGCCGACGGGCTGGAGGTGTGTCCGGCGACGTTACGGCGGGCCAGATTGCCGATCCGCTTCAGGACAATCTTGCCGTTGACCGTGTCACAATTGCGATACCAGATCGCGTTCTCGGAATTGACCAACACATCCAACCGCTTGTCACCGTCCCAATCGACCACGGCAAGCTTGTAGCGACCGGATCCGCCGCACGATTTCTCGTTCAATCGAATCGGTTGCAATTGTTCATCGACAAACACCCGTTGCGCTTCGCCGGCATCGGATCGCAGCGTCAAATAGCCTTCTTGATCCAGCATCACGAGGTCCAGTTTCTCGTCGGCATCAAAATCGATGACCAACGGTGTCGTCCGCCACTCGGTGAGCGCCGACTGGCTCTTGGTTCGCCACCAGTACCACGCCGGCGGAGCCTCCGTGGGCGTTCCCGCGGTCTCCGCTTCGACCATCACGCCGCCGTCGTTTCGCAACCACTGAACGCGGGAAAGGATGGAGTTGTAAACGATGTCGGGATCACCATCGTCGTCCACATCGGCGACCGAAAGCGTCGTGTAGCCCCACTTCGCTTCACAGGGTCCCTGAATCGAACCACTGGGCCCGGCCATCACGCGAAACGGCGCGCTGGTTCGTCCATCGGCCGATTGCACTTCCACCAGCGACGGTGCCGACCACTTCGGCATCCCGTTGCTGCCGGCGCCCAGGTTTTCAAAGTAAGCGATGTTGCCGGCGGTATTCCCACACAAAATGTCTTCATCGCCATCGTCGTCCCAATCGTAGGCAAAGGGCGTGGCGAGCGCACCGAATTTCAACGTGTCGGCCTGCTGACGGAAATATCGCGGCGTGAGAAAGACCGGCTGACGTTCTCGCAGCTTGCCGGTGTTCTCGATCAACGCCACGCGACCGTCTTCGTCACCGACGATCAAGTCCATGTCGCCGTCGCCGTCCCAGTCCATGGCCGTCGGGGTGATCATTTGCAAATGCATCACCAACGGCTGGCCCAGGTTGTCATTGAGTTTGACGCCGGCAGCGTAAACCGGCCCGGTGCGCGATCCGATATTTTCGAAGTACGTGAACCCGTCCAAGAACTCGCCGCACAGCAGATCCAAGTCCCCGTCGCCATCAAAGTCCGCGAAGTTCGGCGACGGCCAGCCGTAGACATCGATGTCGCCACCGGCCGCGGTGAGACGTTGGGGAGTCGAGGAGTAACTCGGTTGCTCGTCCGACCCTTCGTTGTCGGTGATGTAAACGTTTCCATGCAGCGGACCGTTTCGCCATCGCCCAGCCGCGTCATAGGCGTGGTCCCAACCGTAGTCCGTCCAGTCTCCCGTGCCGACGGCGATGTCTTGATCGCCGTCGCCATCAAAATCGACGTAACGCCACATGTTGCCACGCACACGATTGGCATGAACGTTGGACTTGGGGTAGATCTTTTCAGGTTTGTCAAAATCGAACGTGCCGGTCGATGCGTCACGCGGAAATTCGCTCCCCGGTTGCAAAATCCTTGGCTGCCCATCGACATAACTGACCTGCAAGTTGTGGCCGGCCTTGCCGAGTCGAACGCCGGGTTTGAACACCGGCATCTTGATGCTCGGATCCTGGGTCGGGTTCTCAAAGTAATAGACGCCGCCGGACGGCTTGTCCGGACAGGCAACCAGCAAGTCGATGTCGCCGTCGCCGTCGTAATCCATCGGCATCGGCCAGGCCCAAAGCCCGACTCCCAGATCGACTTCCAATCCGGGGTTGTTGTACTCGAGCGGTTGAAGCTTCCAATCCGGATCGGCGGCGTGCAGGGAACCGTTGACCAGGACGAGTCCAAGAAGCAGTAGAGGGTGGAGGTGGCGATTCATGGTTTTGTCGTGGGGAAATTGGCAGAACAATGGAAGGCGGGAGGGAGCAAGGAAGGGAAAACGATGGGAAGGTTGGGTTGAATGGTTGGGTGGGAGGGAGTGGTGGGAAGGCAGAATGATACGGGGCAAAATGATGAGGTGGGGAGTGATGACGTGATTGCATGACCGGGCATGGCAATCATTCTGCCTCTTTTTGTCCAGGCGGTGTTGCCATCCGGGCCTGCATATATTTCAGCTTCATTTGCAACTCACCGCGTAACGCGTGTGCGATCTCGGCAGCCGAATCAGAAAGGTCGTGTTGTTCTCCGGGGTCGGATGCTA
>NZ_JBFHKV010001106.1:0-2749 GCF_041595215.1 Stieleria sp.
GGCTACTCGCTGGCATCCCTCCGGGATACTCGGTTCGCTGCCGCTCTCCTTTGACACCAAACGGAGTGATGCTTGTGAGCGGCAGGTCTCGCGGCCAATGCCGCTAAATCGAGATTTAGCGCCGCGCGGACACTGGCGCGAACCGGCTGATGTCAGTTGATGATTAGCCGTTTGGCGCGGGGCCTACTCGCCCTGCGCTGGTCAAAGCCTTGTCGATATAGCGGTATTGGACGCGCGCCCTGCCGCTAATAAAAAGCACCCCGATTGGAACTAATCCACGAATCACTGCTCGCGAATGTCGGCGGTCAGGATGGCTTTGGCGGTGACGGATTGATCGCCGGCGGTGGTGATCAGGACGGTCACTTTTTGAGGGCCTTCGGCGTCGGTCGGGGTGAACGTGGCGGGAACGATGTGGATCGTCTTGGCGACGGTGGCTTGGGGGAAGGAGACGTCCCAGCCTTCACAGGTGATCGATTCGATCGTGAACGGGGTGGCACCTTTGATGACCAATCGCTTTTCGATTTTTTGGCCCGGCTTCAAGCTGCCAAAGGCGATCGCTTGGGGCGAGATGCTGAGCGGGCTTTCGACGTTGCCGCTGACCGGGAAGGGGACTTCGGGGCGTTTGGTGTCGTTGGTGATGACGATGATTTCGTTTTGGAACGGCCCGGTGGGTGCGTCTTCGCGGATCGCGACGGTCAGCTCATAATCGGCCCGGCCGGCGCTTCGGCTGACCAGTTTCTTGCTCGGGACCAGCCACGGCACATTGCTTCGCACGTCGGCGATTTCCCAATCGCTGCGGCCGGCATACAGCACGCGTGTGGTCTTGCTGTCCGATTCGCCTTGGTTGACGGTGCCAAACTCGATCGCACCGGGGTGGAACACCATGTCGCTGCGGATGTAGCCGTCGACACGCAGCCGCACTTCGCTGAAGAACGGTTTGTCGATCACGACGGTCAGTGTTGCGCCCTTGGTGCCCCGGAAGGTGTCGGTGTTGAATCGCGCCAGAATCGACCCCGTTTGGCCGGGCTCGATGTACTCGGTTTCGACGATCGGTGTCGTGCATCCACAGCTTCGTCGGACCGTTTGGATGTGCAGCGGTTGCGTGTAGGGGTTGTAGACCGGGAAGCGGAATTCGGTTTTGGAAGCAACCGCTACGGTGCCAAAGTCATGCTTCTTGATTGCAAAGGCATTGTCGGGCCATTGCGATTGGGCCAGTGCGGATGCAGCGATCGAGAACGAAGTCGCAAGGGTCGCAAGAGCGATGACGGTGGCGCGGAACATGTGTTGGATTCCCCCCGGATGGCGATGTTGTGTAGTGACAGTGTTCATGCAGCGCGAATACTCCCCAAGGTGCTCCCCGCTGGAGGGAACTTAGGTCGGGAATAGGTTCCTGGTCGCCAAGGCACCGGAAAATGCCGATCGCTCGGAATCGCGGCGATCGGGCGACACGGTCCATCCAGTGGTCCAGCCACAGGCCCACCGCCGTCTCAGGCTGCGGGGGCGATTGCGGAATGTCGGGTTGAGACCGGTTGGTGAACCCTTGTCGTATTCTCCGAAATGAATCCTGTTACGATGGGAATGATTACCGAATCCAGGAAGACGGGCAAGGGAATCCCCCTCGGTTGAACTGTTTTTCCGCAAGATCCGTATAATCCTGCGGTCGGATTATCGCGACGAGGTCGACCTTGCGCCCCGCTTTGCTTCGACACTTGCTTTGCAGCATCCAAATCCAGCCAATCCACTGTTTTTTTGATCGTCTGGACGATGTTATGGAATGGCGCAACAATCTGAACGTGATGGACAACCACCCCAACGATCAGCCCGGAGCCGACAGCAGTGCAGCGGAACGGTTTGCCGCTGCGATGGAGCGTGTTCGCAAGGGAGACGATGAAGCGATCGGCGAGCTTTGGAACGGGTACTTCCAACGGTTGGTGCGTTTGGCGGCCAAACGTCTGCCCTCAAACCTCAAGCGAGCCGGTGACGAAGAAGACATCGCACTGTCGGCTTTCAACAGTTTTATCGCGGGAATTCGACGCGACCAGTTTCCTGATCTCAGTGGCCCGGACAACCTGTGGGGGTTGTTGATCACGTTGACCGGCCGCAAAGTCAACGCCCACCTGAGGTTCCAGACCCGTCAGAAACGGGGCGGCGGAGCCGTTCGGGGGGAATCGGTGTTCATGCATGAAGACGAGACTCGCAAGTCACCCGGCATCGGTGGGGTTTCCGACGAGTCGATGACCGCGGATCTTAACGTCGAGCTGGAAGAGACGTGCAACGCGCTGCTGGACCAATTGCCAGACGCCCAGCTGCGGCAAATCGCAGTGATGCGGATGGATGGTTTCTTGGTCGACGAGATTGCTGACCGGCTGGGGCTCAGCAAACGCGCAACCGAGCGGCGGTTGCAATTGATTCGGCGGACTTGGTCCGAAGCCGTCCATTCCAACGACGAGGAACTGGACGAGTCGGATTGAACCCCATACCGCCAAACTAACATCAATGCGGTGCCCGGACGCTGGCGCGAACCGGCTGAGATCAATCGAATGATCAGCCGTTTGGCGCGAGCCTACGGGCCCTCGCCTGAGCAAACGACACATAAACGAGCGGTATTGGGTTTGAGCCCGGCCGTTGAACGCTTCATCATGGATCATGGTTCGCCCGATCGGGGGATGCCAGGTCGTCGAATACCCGATCGTTGAATACCCGATCGTCGAGCCCAGCGACACGGTACAAACAAGCTAGTGACCCGGTA
>NZ_JBFHKV010001107.1:0-2747 GCF_041595215.1 Stieleria sp.
CGGGTCTTGCACCACGCGCAGGTGCTGGCAAATCTGCCCCAGCGTCCAGTTGCCGTGACGCTGGTATCCGCTTGCGAGTAATCGCTGTGCGTCGTCCACTGCCTCATCGAGCGTGCGGAAACGAAGTTGACGCAGCGCTGCAGTACCTTGTTGGTTCGGTGAAAACGCCGGACGGGAAGCGGAGCGTGTCATCAGGGCATCTGGGCATCTGCGGTGGACGGCGGCAACGCCGGTTTCTCATCAACGGCACAGGCTGAGAACGTGAGAGGGGGCAAACAACATGAGACACTCGCGTCTTGTGTTAAAATTCTGCCGCAATGAAGACGTTCGTGAAACGATGCCTCAGGATCTCAGCGCGATGGAATTGGACCAACTTCGATACTTTTTGCAAGTCGCCGCGGACGGCAATTTCACCCGCGCGGCGGAGCATTTGGGAATCTCCCAGCCGGCACTGAGTCGATCGATCGGACGGCTGGAAGAGGAGATCGGGCAGCCGGTGCTCCAGCGCCAATCCAAATGTGTCTCGCTGACCGATGCCGGCAAGTTGTTGCAGGGTCGCGCCAAAGAAGTGCTGTCCATCCTGGAGGACACGCTCGCGGAGATCGTCGACGATGGGCAAGTCGGCCGCATTCGAGTGGGGGCCATCCCGACGATCGCGCCGTTTTTCCTGCCCGGACTGCTGCGCCGTTTTGCCGAAGACTATCCCCAAGCAACGCTGGTCGTCCAAGAAGCAACCACCGATGAATTGTTGAAAGCATGCGCCGACGGACTCATCGATGTGGCGATCCTTGCACTGCCGATTCAAGCCAAGTACCTGGAGATCGAAGAACTGTTTGAGGAGGAGCTGTTATTGGTGTTGCCGCCAAATCACCCGCTCGTTTCAAAACAATCGATCGAGTTATCTGACATCGATCAGATCCCCTTTGTCTTACTCGGCGAGGCTCATTGTCTCTCCGACAACATTGTCTCGTTCTGCCGCAAACAATCCTTTCACCCGGTCTCGGTGGAACGCACCAGCCAGATGGCGACGGTCCAAGAACTCGTCTCGTTGGATCACGGCATCTCGATGATCCCGATGATGGCGCGGCGATTGGATCAATCCGAACGTCGCGTCTACCGCTCCCTCAACGGCGCCAGGCCGACACGCACGATCGTCGCCGTGTGGAATCCCTATCGCTTTCAAAGCCGTCTGATGGAAGCCTTCCGTAACACGGTACGGGCGTACGCAGGAACGATTGAACAGGTGACGGGAACGCCGTAACGGATCGATACGAATCGATACGCGAATCCCGATCCGTTGGTCGTGCTTTTGCGGACAATATCACCGATGATGTGATCGATCGATGTGTTCGTGCCGCATCGTCGCGAGATTTCCCGGTCGTTTTGGCCGGCCGCCCCATCGTACATTTCTTAATCGCCGACTGAAACTTGAGACCGGACCGAATGTTGCTGCACCGTCCCGATGTTCTTGCTGTCTTCCTTGCCGCCGTGGTGATGTTCGGGACGAATCCCGCTCGGGCTGCGGATGCCGCGTCGAACGCAAGCGGCCCCATCGGCATGAACGTCGCGGACTTCACGCTGGACAACTGCTACGGCAAGTCTGTTTCGTTGAGCCATTTTGATGACCGCCAAGCGATCGCGATCGTCTTTCTCGGGACGGAGTGTCCGCTCGCCAAATTGTATGGCCCTCGGCTGACGGACATTCAACGGCGTTATGCCGATCGCGGAGTCCAAGTGATTGGGATCAATTCCAACACGCAAGACAGCATGACCGAACTGGCGGCTTACGTGCATCGCCACGCGATCGGTTTTCCGATGTTGAAGGACCCGGGCAACGTCGTCGCCGATGCGTTGGGCGCCACGAGGACACCGGAGGTGTTTTTGATTGATCGTGAACGCACCGTTCGCTACCACGGTCGCATCGACGATCAATATGGCGTCGGATACTCGCGTGAGCGTGAAGCCGAGCCGGAGTTGACTCAGGCGATCGATCAGTTGTTGGCCGGTCAGCCGATCAGCGAGCCGTCGACCGAGCCGGTCGGTTGCCACATCGGGCGTGTGAAACCGATCGAGGCGACGGGCGAGGTGACCTATACCAAGCACATCGCTCCGATTTTCAATGCCCATTGTGTCAGTTGCCATCGAGACGGCGAGATCGCTCCCTTCACCTTAAACAGCTACGACGACGTGCTGGGCTGGGAAGACACGATCCTGGAAGTCATCGCCGACAATCGCATGCCGCCATGGTCGGCCAATCCGGCACACGGAACCTTTGCCAACGATCCCCGATTGAGCGAGCGGGAACGCGAATTGATTGAAACCTGGGTCGACAACGGACTGCCCGAAGGCGATGCCCGTGATCTGCCCACCCCGCCCGTATTTGTCGCCGGATGGCAGATCGGCCGGCCGGACGAAGTCATCACGATGCGGGACCAAGCGTTTCGGGTTCCCGCCGAGGGAATCGTCGACTACCAGCGATTTGTCGTCGATCCCGGCTGGGACGAGGACAAGTACATCGTCGCAGCGGAAGCACGCCCGGACAAACGAAGCGTCGTGCATCACATTTTGGTGTACGTGATTCCCGAAGGCGAACGACGCCAGGATGTTCGTCAAGTCGTCGCCGGATACGCGCCGGGCAGTCCGCCGATGCAGCTCAAAGACGGCGTCGCACTCCACGTCAAAGCCGGCAGCAAGTTGCTGTTCGAAATGCACTACACGCCCAACGGAACCGAGCAGGAAGATCTCAG
>NZ_JBFHKV010001108.1:0-2742 GCF_041595215.1 Stieleria sp.
CTCGGCCGACCAGCAGACGGAACAACGTCGCACCAAGTGAATACAGATCGGCCCGATAGTCGACCGCGGTCGGCTGCTCGGCTTGTTCGGGTGACATGTAATCCAGCGTTCCCATCAGCTGACCGACCGTCGTTAATTCGGCCAACTCGCCGTCCCAGCGGCTTACCTGTGCGAGCCCGAAATCCAGAATCTTCACTTCCCCATCGCGGCGCAACATCAAATTCGAGGGTTTGATGTCGCGGTGCACGATGCCTTCGGCGTGGGCATGTGCCAACCCGAGCGCGGCCTGACGCACGACTTCGCACGCGTCGGCGACGGAAAGTTTCACCGCACGGGCGACCTGGCTGAGATCCAATCCGTCGATGTATTCCATCGCCAAGTAGTGAACGCCGTCGTGCTGCCCCGCATCGGTCGCGTTGACGATCGATGCGTGTTCCAAACTTCCGGCCGCGCGGATCTCACGCAAGAAACGCTCCAATCGTTGGTCGTTACCGGTGGGCGCAGCCGGCAGCACCTTGATCGCCACCTGTTTTCCGAGGTCTCGATGACGTGCCAAGTAAACGGTTCCCATGCCGCCGCGGCCGATCGGCCGCAGCAACTCGTAGGGCCCGATCCGCTTGCCCGGTGCCATCATTGCGTTAGCGACATTGCAGTGGTTGGGTTGGTCTGCGCCGATGAGCATCCGCGAAGAATCCAAGGCATTCTGCACGACGGGATCCAGCGGAGTCGATTCGGCGGTTGCCACCGATCCGGCGCGAAGCCGCCGCACAATCGTGTCGCCTTCACCCTCCAGCGATGCGAGCGTTTCTTCGCACGATTGACAGACCGCCAGATGCGATTCGATCGCGGCGGATTGGAATTCGTCCACGGAGCCGCCCAGGTAATCACGAAGCGTACTGGCTTTCAAACAAGCGTCGGTCTTGGCCATGATCATGATGGGGTGACAGCCTTTGGTGGAGTGTGTGACAATTCGATGCTAACATCATTTAGACTGATGCACGCAATTGGTCCGCTATTTCCTAGAACGATCCGGGTGTGACAGTGGTTTCTCAAAACGCCGATTCACACGCCACACGAACCAGCCTGCTCGGTCGCGCCCGGGAGCGTGACCCGCTGGCCTGGAGCGAACTGGTGGATCTGTACGGCCCTTTGATCGCACATTGGTGCGGCCGCTGTGGGCTGGATCCCCATGCCGCGGCCGATTGCACGCAAGAGGTTTTTGCCGCGGTGGCGCGATCGATCGGAGAATTCGAAACGAAGCACCCCAGCGGTTCATTCCGGGGGTGGTTGTGGACGATCACGTCCAACAAGGCAAAGGACCGTCACCGCGCCGACGCGCGACACGTCCGAGCCGATGGAGGAAGCACGGCGTTTCGGACGCTGAGCGACATCCCTGATCCGATTGCCATCCCCGACGAAGAGCCGACCGGTGACGATCAACTCGATGAACTACTCGGCAGGGGATTGAAACAGATCCGCCACGAGTTCGCAGACAAGACGTGGCGAATCTTTGAGCGTGCGGTCATCGACGAGATCCCGTCGGCAACCGTCGCCGAAGAGTTTGGCATCACTCCGGCGACGGTTCGGCAAACACGCAGCCGCATCCTCCGACGGCTCCGCCAACATCTCGGCGACGTGAGTTAAGCGTCCCGCCTGCCTACCCCACCCTGGCCACACGACGCGTCACCGACGCATAGATCAAGCCGTACACCGCCACCGCGATCATCGCGACGACAAACGTGCCCGTCCACAGAGCCGTCGGCCCGAAACGGTACAACACCGCTCCGCCGATCGGAGCACCGATCGTCAACGCCGATGCGTAGCACATCGTAAAAATCCCCAGATAGCTGCCACGCAACTCCTCCGGCGCCATGTCGGTGACGATCGCCTGGTTGAACGGGGCTTGAAGAATCTCGCCCAACGTCCAAATCGCGATGCACACCGCGACAAAGACCAGACCGCTGCCGGTGGCCGTCAGTCCGAACCCGATCGAAATCAACACGCCACCGATCAACACGATCGTCATCGCGTTAAAACGAGACAACCAATGCGTCAGCGGTAATTGAAGGACCACGATCAACAACCCGTTGACGGACATCAGCAATCCGAATTGCAAGTTGCTGTAACCCAATTGCCGAATGTAGATCGGCAGCGTCGACAAGCCTTGCACAAACACCAACGCGATCAACAAGGTCGAGATACAAAACGACAGGAACGGAAGATCCAATCCGATCGTTCGGACTGACCTGAGCCAAGATCCGCGCGGCGACCGCGAAGGTTCCGCTTCGACCGCCACGCGACGTTGATGGGTTTCTTCGATCGTCAGCGCAATGATCCCGCCATACGCGATCATCGAAGCGGCATCGATCCAGAAAAGCCACTCGAACGAGTAACCGGCCAGCAGCCCACCGATCGGTGGCGCGATCGCAAACCCCAGATTGACGGAGATGTACATCAGGGCGAACGCGTGCGGTCGGCGATCGATCGACACGAGATCCGCGATCATCGCGGCGGCCGCCGGCCGATACAGGTCCGCCACCAAGGCGAACACCCCGACCGACAGCATGAACAACCAACGGTTCGTCACCGTCGAAAGCAACATCAGAATCGCGGCGCCACCGAACAGCGCCAGCAACATCACGCCACGCCGTCCAACTTTGTCAGCCAAATGCCCACCGAGCAACGACCCGGCCATCGAGCCCAAGCCCAGCACGCCGATACACGCGGTGGCAAACGGCACGC
>NZ_JBFHKV010001109.1:0-2738 GCF_041595215.1 Stieleria sp.
AGCCCACTGGATCCGCAGTCGCGGAAACAATCAATCGATGAATCCTCCGATGCCGCCACAACACGCGTTGCATCCGCACATCGGGTCATAGCCGTCGCAACAGGCGTCGCATCCGACACCCTCGCATCCACACGCCGGCTCGATCCATGTTTCCGCACCGCAGGATGCTTCGAACCCGCAAGACGCTTCGATCCCACAACCGGGATCCATAATCACGCCGCCCACCGGGCAGTCACAAACCGTCTCGCAGCCGCAGCTCGATTCAAAGACGGCGGGGCCGTAACCCATCTCGCCTTCGTAATACGACACCGGCCGCACCACCCCGTCGGTTTCGACCGCGTGACCAACGGCGACGTCGCGTGCTGCGCGTTTGACCGGTTTCACGCCGGAAAGATCAACCCGCTCGCTTTCAAAGACGTCGGCTGCCGCACGCACGACCGGTTCCCCGGCCATCGTCGGAGTTCCCCACGCCAGCAAAGCGGCGATGACCAGCAAAAGCCAGGCGGCATGTTGCCAAACGTGGCGGCAAGGGCCGGTTGCAGACATTTTTCGACGACTCGACGTGTTTCGACCAGGCAAGACCCGCGTAATCGAGTGGCTTGACGTTATCATGTTCCAAATCTTTCCGCTGGGAGGCGTTGCGACATCCGAAACCGCTTCTCGGTACATTTCTTGTTTTATGTTCGGCACTCCCAATCGTGATCATTAGAAAACTTTGCGCAATCGGAATATCCTGCCACCGTTCCGCCCTGTTCGCCTTGCTGGTCATTCCGCTGGGGGTGGCGAGCCCCATGCGAACGGCGATGGCCCAAGAGGACTCCGAACCTTCCGCGGCGAGCAGCGAACCTGGGGCGGCGAGCAGCGAACCTGCCGCAGCGAGCAGCGAACCTGGGGCAGCGAGCAAGGAGATCGAAGTCCCTGAGCCGATCGATTCGGAAAAGGCGACGGTCAACTACCCGCGGGCGGTCGCGATCGATGCCGGCAAGCTGCTGGTCGTGGACCGATTTTTGCCGGGTGTTTGGATTCAGGATGGAGAGGGGTTCAAGGTTTTCACCCCCGGGACGCCGCTGTTGCGCAAGCCGATGAACGCGCCCTGGTGCGTGACCCCCCATCCAGACGGTGGCATTTTGATCGGCGATTCGGCGACCCGCGAGATCTATCATGCCAAGCAGCCCGGCGCCAAACTGGTGGCCCTGAACAATGGCTACTTGGGGATTCCAATGGCGATCGTGGTTGGTGACGGCGGCAAGACGATCTATGTCGGTGACGCGGAGCGGCGGGCGGTGTTTCGGCTACCGATCGCAGGTGGCAAGCCTGAATTGGTCGCCCGAGTCAACGCCCGCGGATTGTCATTGGACGACGAGGGGAACCTTTGGGCGGTGACGCCAGACGCCGAAGCGATTCAGAAAATCGACGTGGAGAAGAAGACTGCGGAAACCGTTGTCGGTGATCGCCCCTACGCATTCCCCAACGGTCTGGTCTGGACCGGCGACGGAGGGTTTGTCACCGACGGCTATGGCAAGGCGATCTGGCGGTTCGGTGCCGATGGGACGACCGAAAAGTGGTTCGAAGGCGATCCTTTGGGTGGACCGGTCGGGATCACGGCCGACGACCAGTACTTGTATGTCGCCGACCCACAAAAAAAACAGGTTTACCGCTTTGATCGCGAGACCAAAGCGGTGGAACCTGTTCTTTAAGCGTTCATCGAGAAGATTCAGATCACCATTTGGCTGACGTCACCCCGGACTGAAAACCGGGGCTTTGATGCCAGCAAACGGGTCACAGAATCCCTCAGTCGCGGACGATCACGCGGCCGTGCTTGGTGATCACGATGTCGACGCACTCGCCGCAGCACTGGAACTTGTAGGTCAGGACCTTGCGACCCAACAGTCCTTTGCGGCATCCGACGTAGCAAGGGATTTCACCGGCGCACTCGCAGGGAACGCAGACGGTGACGGGGTACTTGCAGCACGTCACGGGATCGACGACGCAGAACGTCACGGGAACTGGCGGCGGCGGCGGGCAGCAAACCGGTGCGGGTTCGCAACAAGGAGCCGGTGCAGGCTCACAGCAACCAGCCGACGCGTTCACGGCGGCAAGTGAACCGATCAACAACGCAGTGCAAGCCGCAAAAACTCGAAGACCTTTCATTGGTTTTCCTTCTTCTAGGGGTGTCTCGTTCGGTGCCGCAGGTAAGGGGGGGCGACATCAATCTGATTGGCGAAGTTTTGCTCACCAACAAGGTTTATGCAAGTCGCCCAGATTTTAATCTTTTGTAGCAATTGATGTACCTTTTGACGGTTATCCCGGTCAAAACGGGGCCAAACCAGCCGACCCCCGCGCGGTCGCATCCAGGTTCGCAGCCATTCTGAGCCTGTAACGGCCGCCAGCGGTCCGCTGCATGAAATCAGATGGAGCAGCCAGAATGATGGCGCCTGCGAATCAACCCTGCGCGAATCGTCACACACCTCACGACAAAGGTGTTCAACCCGACGCGCCCCGCCCCACCGGGGACAGACCCCGATCGGTCACACCACCGGGGACAGTCCCCGATCGGGCAGTCAGAACTGGGACCAATGGGACAGAGGGGACGCATAGGTCCCATTTGTCCTATGGGTCCTATTCGTCACAGATTGCTCACGGGGACAGGCCCCGGTTGCTCACGGGGACAGACCCCGGTTGCTCACGGGGACAGACCCCGGTTGCTCACGGGGACAGACCCCGGTTGCTCACGGGGA
>NZ_JBFHKV010001110.1:0-2736 GCF_041595215.1 Stieleria sp.
GCTGATTCAATCAACAGGCCGAGACAACAGTGGCAGAAACAGTGGCGGGACGGCCACGATGCCGACCTCTCGCAAAAAAAAAACACGCTCCCCGCCCGAAAAGGGGGATGAATCACGGCGGCGGTTCGCCGTGTAAGGGACTGGGGACCGGCGCGCTTCACCGCTGCGACGTTCACACGATCGGCGTCGGTCGGTTCCCGATGCGACTCACCGACAATCCGGAAGATTTCGGAATCGGTGTGACCACTGGGCCCTTTTATCAACGAACCAACTCTCATGTCTACTTTCCAGTCAACCGCACACCGTCGTCGTCGCAAGCAAACCCGCCATCGCCGCAGCCGCGCCGAACAGCTTGAACGCCGCGATCTGCTTGCCGCATCGCTGAGTATCGGGGACGCGACCGTCGAGGAGGGCAACCCGGGCGGGGCACCGGCCGAGTTACAGTTTCCGATCACTCGAGGCGGGGATACCAGCGAGGAGTTGACGGTGACTTTCGAAATCTTCGCCGCCGGCGACGATTTGCCCACGGACGATGAGCGAGGCGCTGCCCAACGTGGGCTGGCGGCCGCCGGAGGCAGCGATGCCGATTTCGTCGTTCCGGCCTTCCAGTCGATCACGATCCCGGCCGGTTCGGCCAGCGAAACGTTAACCATCACGGTGAATCCCGATGTCGTCCCCGAAGGCGATGAACGACTGGAAGTGCGATTCAAGTCGGTTGTCGGTGAGGTGACGTTTGCGAGCGACGCGGACACGCGGGCGACGGGAACGATCGTCAATGATGATCAGCCCAACGAACTTCTGGAACTACTTTCGAGTCTCGACACCGACGAGCGAGATCGTCTGATCAGGCAGGTCAAGGACGGATTTGATGACACCTTCGCGGAAATCGTTGCCGGCATCGAAACTGCCATTGACGAGATTTCCGGGGTCCCCATCGTCGGTGGGCAACTCGCTGATGCGGTCGAGCCGGTGCTGACCGAAATCGAGGCGATTCAAACCGATTTGACGGAGTTGGTCGAGACGGTCTTTACTTCAACCAGCGAAAACTTGATCGCCGACTTCCAGAACGCGATGTTCGAGATCCTCGAACCGATCCTGATGGACAGCCCCGATGCGGGTACCGATATTTCGGCGAGCGACATTCTGCTCAGCTACGGCGCCGACGATCTTGATGGTCCAACCGGCGAGGGGGACGGGAATCCGGATCCAGGCACCAGCTGGGTCCAGTTCGACTTTCACCTCGGCCAACGCACCATCCAGGATCTGCCGTTTGAGTTCGATCTCGGTGCCGCCACCGCGTTGCCGGGTCTGGAAGCACTCGGATTGAGTGTCGATGCGTCGGACGGGTTACGATTCGACTTGCAGTGGAACCTGCGATACGGATTCGGGCTCAGTCAGCGCTACGGGATCGACCCGAATTTCGACCTCGACTACTTCTACGTGAACTCCGGCGCGGTCGATGTCACTGGAACGCCGGTGGAAGAGTTCCGCGCCTCGATCGACATCAAGTCCGCGCCCGCCAAAGACGGCGATGGCTTTGATGTGCTCAGCACCGATGCTGGACTGAAAGCCGAAGCGACGATCGGTTTGCTGGCGGCAAAAGTTGAAGATGGGATTCCCTTTGCCGTCGACATCACCGCCGAGCAGGGGTTTGACTTTGGCGGCAGCGAGACGGAGGCCGAATTCACCTTGGTGATTGACGCGGGTGGAGAGGAGCCGGTGGAGGTCGACATCGCAGGTCTCGCGCTGCCGACCGGGGCCGACGATGATCTGGCTGGCGCGCTCGAGAACCTGGGTACGTTTCTGATCGATCTGCAAGCGGAATTGATTGCGCAGTTGGAAGGCAAGTTCAACGACGTCGAGACGACACAGGGCGAAGGCCAAACGGCGCTCGTCCCGGTCACCGTGTCGCTCGATTTTGGCAGCATCAACGGTTTTGCCAACCCGGACCTGCCGACCACGCCCTCGATTGTGCTCAGTGCGGAAATCCCGCAAATCTCATCGATGACGATCATTGGCGGTGGTGAACTTGGCTTTGCCGAAAGCAACCTCGGCAGTCTGCTCGATCCCGGTCCGCTGGGTCAATTCGATGACGGGCGGAGTGCCGCGTTAGGATTTAATGCCTCTCCGTTCGATGAATCGGACTTCACGACCGCCAGCAGCGAAGTCGTGCCGGGCCGGTTCCGGTTGCGCGCCGGCGCTGCAGCCCCTGCGAGCGGGTTGTTGCGGCAGGACACCGAATTCACCCTAGTGCTTAACAATGGCCAGGGTGCCGAATCCGAAGAACGGATCCTGATCTCGATCGGCGAGGAACAGAATCGAGACATCAAGTCGTTGCGAGACCAGCTGAACACCAAGAGTCTGGAATCGGTCTTCCGCGACACGATCAATCAGGCGATCAGTCAACAGCAGAAGAACAATGCGTACGAGACGATTGACGTTCAGATCGATGACGAAGGATTCTTTGTTCTGACTTCGCGGGGCGATGCAGACAACCCGGGGCCGACACTGGACATCGACTATCCCTCGACCGACCAGTCCAAGATTTCGGTGGTGTTTACCGTCGACATTGATGACCCGAACTGGACGCTGTTCAACCAACGACAGAATCCTAATGACCAGGCGTTTCTCGATCGTGTGACCCGCGGCGACATCCAGGACGCGAAGAAGATCACCGATCGATTTCAACCCGAAGCCGAAGCCTCGGTGGCATTAAAACTGCACACCACCGCCGAC
>NZ_JBFHKV010001111.1:0-2733 GCF_041595215.1 Stieleria sp.
CATCGGCATCGAGACCAATTTCCTCCAGCGCCCGTCGGTCGATGACGATCGGAATTTCGTGCTGAGCGGAGAGTGTTTGCATTGCTTCTTGCAATGGCGTTTCAATGAACGTGATCGATGTCTCACCGCTCAACGTCGCATTGATCCACTGCTCCGCTTCGTTGTGCATCCGCGCGTTGGGCGACTGGGGTTTGCGGCCTTCTGCCAACGCCTGCTTGGCTTTCTGTAACACGGCCCCGCGAACCGTCTTGGACTGGGCCGCTTTGGAAGGCTTTGCCGGTCGGGTATTGGGCTGTGGTGCAAACGGATCTGCCGGCTGGCCCGGTGAAGCGCCGAACGGATCCGCCGACTGCGACCACGCAATCGAGCTAGAGAAAACAAACAACAACGCCGCCAACGTCGCCGGAAGAACGCGCATCAAAACACCTGCGAATCGAGAAGAGTGACAGAAGGGGACGATCGGCCCCAGCGGGAATCCTCCCACGTCGACAATTCAGATGCAAGGAAAAACTTGGTCGGTCGCTGTCATCGGATCGATGGACGAATGTCGATGCCACGCTCTTTTGGCGGGCCAAAGATGGCTATCATAAGACCAACCCCATCGCGAATTAGCCTCGAGTCAAACGCCCCGTGACCGCCGACGTCCTGCTACAAGCCGTGAACCTGACGCGTCGAGTCGACGGCAAAACCTTGCTCGACGACATCACGCTGGATCTAGCCACCGGCGCGCGTCTTGGGCTGGTCGGCCCCACCGGCAGCGGAAAGTCGTTGTTGCTGCGAAGTCTGGCGTTGTTGGAACCGGTCGACTCGGGCGATTTGCTCTGGCAGCAGACGCCAGTTGCGAACGACCAGGCGACGATCTATCGCAGCCAAGTCATCTATGTGCATCAGCGCGCCGCCGCATTCGAAGGAACGGTCGAAACCGTCTTGCGTCAGCCGTTTCAATTGAAAGCCCATCGCGATCGTCATTTTGATCGCGATTGGATCGTCGATCAATTGGCAACGGTCGCCCGCGACGCTGCGTTTCTCGATCAACCTCACGAACAACTCTCCGGCGGCGAAGCACAGATCGTGGCCCTGTTGCGAGCGATTCAATTGTCACCTCGCGTGTTATTGCTGGACGAACCCACGTCGGCGTTGGATCGGCAATCGGCGCGTCATATCGAATCGATCGTGATGCGTTGGTATGACGACGCACCCGACTCGCGAGCGTACATTTGGGTCTCGCATGATCCCAGCCAGGCCGATCGCGTTTGTGATTCGCTGATCACCATGCATGCCGGTCAAATCCAGAGCCGTCGAACCGCCCCGTGACAAAGCACGTTTTATGTCGCCGTACATCGAATTAACCAATCTTGAAGTCTGCTTGGCGGCGGTCTTGATCGTCATCAACGGTGTCGTCTCCATCGTGCTGCGATTACGTTTGGAAAAGACGCTGGCGATCGCGAGTGTTCGCACGGTCGTCCAGTTGTCGCTTGTCGGTGTCGTGTTGTCGTGGGTGTTTCGTGTGGATCGTTGGTACGTCGTCCTGGCGATCGCAGCGGCGATGACGCTCATCGCCGGTTTTTCCGCCGCCGATCGCAGCAAACGAAAATTCCCTGGAATTCGCCTGATCGCCATCACCTCGGTTTGGTCGTGTGCGTGGATCTTGACCGGATACGTGCTGTTGTTCGTCTTTCAGGATTTGCCGAAGTGGTACGAGCCGCAATACGCGATCCCGCTGTTGGGCATGGTGCTCGGCAACACGCTCAACGGGATTTCGGTGGGGCTGAGCACGTTGACCGAAACGCTCGTTCGATCTCGCGGACAAGTCGAAACGTTGATCGCGCTGGGGGCGACGCGTTGGGAAGCGGCGGGGGAGCCGATCCGCGAAGCGGTGGGGACGGGGATGATCCCGATCGTCAACTCGATGATGGTCGTCGGCGTGGTCAGTCTGCCGGGGATGATGACCGGGCAAGTGATCTCGGGCATGGATCCCGCCCAGGCGGTCCGCTACCAGATCGTGATCATGTTTCTGATCGCCGGCGCAACAGCACTCGGAACGGTCTCGGTCGTGTTGCTTTCGGTCCGGCGTCTGTTCGACGCAAACCATCGATTTAAATTTGAACTGATTCGCACGGCGGGGTCGTGATGAAGGATCCATTTAACAAACCGAGTTTTGAGACGACGCGTTGGAGCGTGGTCATTTCGGCGGGACAGCATGATTCCAAGCTAGCCCGGGATGCGATGGAGCAGCTTTGCCGTCGTTATTGGTTTCCCTTGTTCGCGTTCATTCGACGTCGAGGATACGGCGAGTCCGATGCGGAGGACTTGGTCCAAGCGTTTTTCGTCCGCGTGGTGGAGAAAGACGTGTTTGCCGCGGCAGACCAAGACCGCGGCCGGTTTCGCACCTTTCTACTCACTTCGCTCGAAAACTTTCTCTCTAACGAATATGCAAAAGCCACCGCGTTGCGTCGCGGAGGCGGCAATCCACGCCTGAGTTTGGATTTGCGAAACGCGGATGGGCAACGATCCCACTGGATCGCTGATGGCGGCCGACCCGAAGACGAATACCATCGCCAATGGGCCATCGCCGCATTGGACGCAGCCTTGAAATCGGTTCAGACAGAATACGAGCGAGACGGCAACGCCACACTGTTCTCAGAACTTCGCCCCTATCTGTCGACCGACGGGGAACGAAAACCCTACGCCCTGGTCGCGGAATCGTTGGGGATCTCGCCGACCAACGTCAAA
>NZ_JBFHKV010001112.1:0-2730 GCF_041595215.1 Stieleria sp.
AGGGAGGGTCAAGCGAAGCGAGGGGAAGGTTGCAGGCTGGCTGTCGTACGTGTGCATCGGGTGCTATCGATCGATCCATTGTTCGAGGAGCACAGCCACAGAGAACACCCACCGATGGCAGCGCGAACCCACGGATCACCAGGCTGCATTTTATCCTTGGGTTCGCGCTGCCATCCGTGGGTGTTCTCTGTGGCTGTGCTCTTCAAACAATGGATCGATCAAAAGCACCCCAGGCACACGTACGACAGCCAGCCTGCAACCTTCCCCTCGCTTCGCTTGACCCTCCCTGACAGGGTGGGTGACTTTGGGAACTGTGCGGCCTGCTCGCCCCGTTGCCGGCCCTCTTTCTCGATTTTTCTTGGCCGCTGGGAAGTGGAAAACGCGTTGGTGCCCCGTCGGTACCCGGATGACCGAATCGTTGATCGAATCGATCCCGACCTACCACGCTGTCGGCCACTGTCAGCAACCGACGACTTCCCCGACATCGGACCGACACATTTCCGACGGCTTTTCCACCAACCCCTGTGTCGCGTAAGTGGTTCTGGCGAAGGTACTTATTGCTGCCAAATGGGATCCACTGACGGCATCTTCGGAAAGATTACGATAACGACGATAAATAAATACATCTAACCAGAATAAAAACCCATCGGATGAAACGTGGACGGCTCGTGGTGCCATGCTGCCGAAACCGACGGATTGGGTTAAAACATGGAGCCTGTAAATCGCTCCTCCAGCCGATTGCTTTGCATCCATGAAGATAACTTGCTCGCGTGAACCCCTGACGAATGCCTTTTCACTGGCGGCCAGTGTCGCCCCGGCTCGGTCTCCCAAGGAGATCTTGCAGAACGTGAAAATCACCGCGTCGGGCGGCAAGCTCACACTGACCGCGACCGATATGGAAGTCGGGATCCGATTGGAAGTCGAGGAAGGGGTGGAGATTGAAACCGAAGGCACCGCGCTGCTGCCAGTGCAACGCATGATGGCGATCCTGCGAGAAAGCAACGATGAGACGTTGACGCTGCAGACCGATGATTCGGGGATTCAGGTCAGCGGGGCGCGGAGCAAGTTTCGGTTGCCCGGCAGCAACCCGGACGAGTTTCCGCCGGTGGTGTCATTCGAAGAAGAGAAATACCACGTGATCTCGACGCGGTTTTTCCGTTCGATGGTGCGTCGAACCGTCTTCGCCACCGACACCGACAACAGCCGCTTCGCCCTCGGGGGTGTGCTGTTGGAGATGAGTGGCAATTCGGTCACGGCGGTGGGAACCGACGGACGCCGGCTGGCCAGCATGCAGGGCGAAGGCGAATCGATCGGCGGGCACGAGACCAGCGGCACCAGCACGATCGTGCCGACGCGGGCGATTCAGTTGATGGAACGGGCGGTCGACGAGAACGAAGACACGGTGGATGTCGCGGCGCGGCAAAGCGATTTGTTGCTGCGAACCAAAACGGCGGTGATCTATTCACGGCTCGTGGAAGGGCGTTATCCGACGTGGCGGCAAGTGATCCCCAAACGCGACGACGCGGTTCAATTGGACCTGACCGTCGGTCCGGTGTTCGCGGCGCTGCGGCAGGCGGCGATCGTGACCGATCAAGAAAGTCGTGGCATCGATTTCACCTTCGGCGACGGAACGTTGAAACTGGAAGCGAGCACCAAGGATGTCGGGCAATCACAAATCGAATTGCCGATCGCCTACGACGGCGAACCGATCACGCTGACGATGGACCACCGTTACCTGGCTGATTTTTGCAAGGTGCTCGACCGCGAGCAGAGTTTTCAAATCGAGATCGAATCCGGAGCCTCGCCGGCCTTGATGACCACCGACGATGGCTATTCGTACGTGATCATGCCGATGTCACGAGATCGATAAAACACCCTTTGGGGGGCAGGATCGGCCGTTGCCCCCGAACGGCGGGGATGGGGAACGAATTCGGTTTGGTCCTCCGAAGGCGGCCATGCTAGGCTACCGATGACAGAATCATCATCTAACGGACCAAGACCATTCCACTTAGGGGAACAGTGCTCGTGAACGACGTTTCAAATCCGGCCAGTCAGCTCGATCAACTCAAACAGTTCACCAAAGTGGTCGCCGACACGGGGGACTTCGAATCGATGCGGGAGTTCGCGCCGCAGGACGCCACCACCAACCCGTCGCTGATCCTGGCCGCTTCGGGCCAACCGCAATACGCTCACCTGATCGAACAAGCGATCGACGAACACGCCGGTGGATCGCTCAGCGGCCAAGAACGCATCGACAGCATTCTCAATCGCGTCCTGATCCTGTTCGGCAAGGAGATCTTGCAGATCGTTCCGGGGCGGGTGTCCACCGAAGTCGATGCACGATTGTCGTTCGATACCCAGGGCACCATCGAGTTGGCCAAGCGGCTGATCGACCAGTATTCCAGCGAAGGGATTGAGCGAGACCGGGTGCTGATCAAGATCGCGTCGACGTGGGAAGGCATTCGGGCGGCCGAGGTGCTGGAGAAAGAAGGCATTCATTGCAACTTGACGTTGCTGTTCTCGCTGCCTCAAGCGATCGCCTGTGCCGAAGCCAAGGTGCAGTTGATCTCGCCGTTCGTCGGTCGGATTTACGATTGGTACAAGAAGTCGACCGGACAGGAATACAGCGGTGCCGATGACCCAGGCGTCCAGTCGGTCGGGCAGATCTATGAGTACTACAAGAAATTCGATTACAAAACGGAAGTCATGGGCGCCAGCTTCCGCAACGTC
>NZ_JBFHKV010001113.1:0-2730 GCF_041595215.1 Stieleria sp.
ATCGACAGCGGGGTGTTCTGGCCGACCGGCGATGACCCACAGAGCACGTGGATCAAAGCCAGCGATCACCGACTGGTCTGGATCGACGTGAAACGATAAACAGTGGGGCACGCTGACAGCTTGCCAATTCGCCTGAATCGCAAGCCTCCAGCTTGCCATCAAGCGTAAATCGCAAGCTGGAAGCGTACGCCACGTTTTCAAACGAGAAATGGAAACCGCATGCCGAATCAGCGCAAACGAGTCTTGTTGATGGTCAGCTCGATGCGCGGCGGCGGCAGCGAACGGCAGGTGTTGCTGCTTTCGCAATCGCTGGATCGATCGCGGTTCGAACCGCATCTCTACTTGACCGAAGCGGCAGGTGAATTCCTGGATCAGGTTCCGTCGGATGTCCCGATCCATTCCTTTGACACCTGCCCGGATTCCGGTGGCGTCTATTTCCCCGGCCGACAACTTCGTCGACAGACCGCATTTTTGCGCGGCGTGATTCGCGACCACAAGATCGACGTCGTTTACGATCGGACGTTTCACATGACATTGATCGCCGGCAAAGCGGCAGTCGGCATTCGCAGGGTTTCGACGATTGTCAGCCCACCGCATTTGGCGCTACCGCTGGTCGAAAAACGCTTCGTCGCACTCAAGCGTCGGCGGCTGGCGGAGGCCTATCGCCGTGCGGACGTGGTCGTCGCCGTCAGCCGACAAGCCGCGCTGTCGGGGGAATCCTACTACGGCCTGGCCACGGACAGCGTTATTGTGGTCAAGAATCCGGTCGATGTGGCAAACCTTCGCAAGTCCGCCGGCACGCCAACACAACGGTCCCATGATCAAACCGTGTTGGTCTGCGTCGGACGGATGACCGAGGAGAAAGGGCATGCCGATTTGATCGATGCGTTGGCGATCGCGAAATCGCAGTGGCCCGCGACGCGTTCCCCCTGGACCGTGCGGATGATCGGCGACGGCCCGCTGCGTCGCGAATTGGAGTCACGCTCCCGATTACTCGGTTTAGCTGATCAGATTCAATTCGTCGGCAGCCTCGCCGGTGCGGCGGCGGAGATCAACGCCGCCGACGCGTTGGTGTTGCCGTCCCGATTCGAAGGCATGCCGAACGTGGTGTTGGAAGCGATGGCGCTCGGCACACCGGTGATCGCGACACGCGCCGGAGGAACCATTGAATTGCAGCACGACTCCCCGACGGCCTTCTGGGCCGAACCCGGTGATCCGCCGTCACTCGCCCAAGCGATCCTGCAATTCACAGCCAACCCCCAGCAAGCCGAACGACAACGACTCGCAGCGCAGCGCCTGGTCGACTCCGACCATCACCCAGACGCAATCACCCAACAGATCGAAATGCTGCTATCACCAGCGCACACTCCGACTCATCTATCACAACATAATACGTCAGTGGTGAGAGATGACGGCGAGTAGTCGAACCACGAAATACACCAACAACACGAAAGGCATTTTCAAGCGTCACCTGCTTCCAGGTCTTTGGCTGGATGCCGATGTGCTACACAATGCGGACATGAATAACCCATCGAGACATTGAAACAAGGATTGAGCGAATCGTGGACGCTGCAACATCCAGCCTGGAAAGCAAGACAGATGCGGAGCTGCTAGACGAACTGAGAAACGTCCCCATGGACGTTCTGCCAAAACCCCTGCTGCGTGAACTCCAATCTCGCGGCGAATCCGTGGTCCCCGGATTGATCGAAATCCTGCGAGCCGAAACGGAAAACGCGTCGAAGGGGATCACGATCGAAACAAATGGTGCATGCTTCGCTTTTAGCTTGCTCAGTGCCATCGGTGACGCGCGCGCCCTGCCGGCAGTCATCGACGCGATTTCATTGCCGCAAGAAGCCATCGATTCGCTGCTCGGTGATCTGATCCACGACGATTTGCAACGGCTGATCGTCAAACTGATCGGTACTGATTTCGATCAAATCGGACAGCTGATCGAAAACCAGGACCTGTACGAGTACGTGCGATGGTCGTTGGCCTGCACCTATTTCTTGCTGTTCCGGCGAGGACGACTGAGTCGCGAAGAAGGCGCCGAGAGGCTCGAGCGACACCTGAATCGATTGATTGAATTCCCCTGCGACGAGCTGAATGCCGGTCTCTGTATGGAGTTGGCCAATTTTGGCATGCCGGCATCCCTGGAAACCATTCGGCGAGCCTATGCGTCGGGGATGGTCAGTGAGGGGATCGTGTCACAGGAAGAGGTTGAGGAAACACTAAACGGTTTTGACGAAAACTTGATCCGCGACTCAGATGAAATGCCGCCATTAGAGTTTGATGTCGCGGAGGAACTGAGCGGGTGGGCCTGTTTCCGCCCGACAAACCGACCGAATAATTCAGTTCCACAACCGTCCGTCACAAAGCCTCGAGCCGTCCCGATTTCTATGACGACGAACGATGCTCCGCGCCCGCCCGTCGGGACCATTCGGAATACCGATAAAACGCCCGGACGCAACGATCCTTGTTCATGCGGAAGTGGGAAGAAATATAAAAATTGTTGTCGACTGAAGTCGAGGGGCTAACGCGACCTGCCACCAGCAAACGATACAGACGAGCAGAAGGACTCCCATCCGAGAAGGCACGGTCATAAGTGGTGTGCTTAGCCTTTCGGCGATTCCCGGTCGCTGCCACGCAGCGACAGTGGGCGGCTAAAGCCTGCACACCAACACTCATGAACGTACCATGGACCTCCTTCTCCTTAATCGTCCGCCGCCGATC
>NZ_JBFHKV010001114.1:0-2729 GCF_041595215.1 Stieleria sp.
CCGCTACCAACTGACGGCATTCTCCAGCGATGACCGGTGGGCCGGTGGAAAACAAAAAAAGGTGATCCTCGAATACGCCGTGGACTCAGCCGTCGCCGGCAAACGCCCGTTCGTCGAATTGACGATCTCCAACAAGGACTCCGCGCGAAAACGCGGCATGTTGGACCGCGTCGTGTTGACGGTGCGGCCGTCCGAAAACCTGGCGGCAGCCACCAAGAGTTCCCCCGCAAACGGCGAGCCTGCGATGGCAACGCCGAGCGAGCCACCCAAGCCCGACCCCGCGACCGTCTCATCGACTGCACCCAAACCGACGCCACCGGCCCCCGAACCCAAAACACCACCGCCGCCGAAATCCACACGAACAGTAAGGCTGAAAACGTCCGACCCGGGTGGGGCGGACGCCACGGTCAAACGTGGCGGCGGATTCAACGATCCACTCGGCGAGAAAGCATTGCTGTCGATCGAAACTCGACGCAACATCCAGATCGAACACACCTACATGAGATTCCCGATCCTGTCGCTGCGTGGGAACCAGGGCGGGGGCCAACCGGTCAACCGCAACCGTGGCAGGGGCAAAGAACCCGAGCCGCTTCCCGTCGTGACTGCGGAATTACAGCTCAGCCTGACCTCGGCCGAACGCGAAGCGGACACGACCGTTCGGGTCTACGGTTTCAGCAATGAAATCAGCGACGTGTGGCCGGAAATGAAGATCGTCTGGAACAATTCGTTTTCATCTCAAGACCTGGAAAACATCCCCTTACTGGCCGAAAAAACGATCCGCCCGGAGGACAAGTCGCTGTCGATTTCCAGCGACTTGCTGGCCAAATTCGTTGCCGAGGCCAATCATCGCTCCGTCACCCTGATCGTGACCGGATCCTCGGGTAACGAACAGTTGACTTTCGGGTCCAAAGAAAGCGATTCATTGGATCCCCCGACATTGATTTTGGGGCTCAGCGAGTGACAAAGGGCGGCTGATCTGGCCGCGCTTAATTAGAGTATTCCGGCGGAACCATTTGCCGCTTCTTCTCATCTGACCACTCGTAGCCCCCTCCAAAGTCCGTTTTCGTCGGATTCCGCCATGAAATCGCGATGCTCCTTCGTCGAACCCCTCGAAAGCCGCCGGTTGCTTGCCGGCGATGTCTGCCTGGCCAGCGACCCGATCGAGCAAATCAGCGGCGACGTTTCCCCGCTGGCCGGCGAAATGGTTCAGGTTTTCCGAAACGCCCCGCCTGGAGGCATCGGATTCGCCCCATCGTCCCCGCCGCAGTTCCTGCCCGCCCCGCTCTTCCCCGCCGCCGAGATCGATGCCCCGTTGATTCTTCCGGCCGGCGGTGCGGATTTGCTGGAGGAAGACGGCGGGTTGGTGGCCGCCGTTCGCACCAATTTTTTCACCGCTGTCGCAAACGAACTGCCGCCGGCGACGCTGCACCTGTTTGATCGCCGGGACGACGGCAGCCTGGAAGAATCCGCTTCGATCGAGTTGCCGCTGGCGCCCCGCGAGGTGTTGCTGACCGACCAGTTGGTGATCGTCGTGGGCTCATCCACCCGCGGCATTCCGGCCGGTACCGGTGACGCGGAAACGGTCGTATTGACGGTGGCCCGAAACGACGTGACGGATCGGAGCACCATCCGGCTGGACGGTCTGTTGGCAACCGTCGCGCGGCGTGACGACCGCTTGTTCGTTTCCACCTTCCAACCACCCCAATTCACTCCGCAATTTGACTCCCCGCCATCGTTCACACACACCGTGACGGTGTTTGACGCCAGCGGCAGTTCACTGTCTCGGATCGCCAGGGGCGAATTGCCCAATGCGGTGATGGACGAGATGGTCGTGGGCGATGACATCCTGGTCGTCGAACAACAAACCAGCCGCAGCGAAACCGATGCCGAACGCTCCTCGCCGGGCGACGCAACGTGGATTGCTCCGACCGATCTGACCCACCATTTGGTCCGTTACCGAATCGTGGGCGATGACATTGAAAGAATCGCCTCATTGGAGTTGTCGGCTGATTTTAATCTGCGAACCGAAATCTCCGCCGACGGATTGACCGCGGTCGTGTTTGGACAACACAACCTTGTCTTTCCCGCGGTCGTCGATGGTCCCCAAGCCGGGTACAGCGTCGCACTGATCGACCTGTCTGATGACCAGCCAAAACTTTTTCAATCCATCGACATTGCGACCCGCGACCGACAAACGATTGCAGACATCGGCCAGCGGGCAGTCGTCATCGCCGACGGACGAAACGCGCTGATCGTCGTCGACACGGATCAGTCGATTGACGTCGATGCCGAAAACCGAGTCACGCGCATCGAATTGCCCGGCATCCCCGATCAAACGTATCCCGGAATCACCAGCGTCACAGAACTCTCTTCGGAGACGTTTACGATTGTTCGCCGCTCCTACACCACAAGTACGGATCCCGCCGAGAGGTTGTCGCGACGCGAGGTCGAACTGCTGACGCTCTCCCTGGACGACCACTCGGTCGTCGCGCAGAGCGTGCCGGATCATTCGGCGTTGGCGATTTTCAATCCCTCGTCACCGCGTCCCACCGTGATCGGACTCGGGCCAATCTTGGCGCCGCTCGAAGGACGACAACTGGTCGTCGGCCGCATCGATGGCTCCGGACAATTCGATCAACAAGCGACGATCGATCTGGACCACGTCGTCGAGATCGACGCCGACGAAAACCGTTTGTTGCTGCGTCAGATCGATCAGTTGATCGAATATC
>NZ_JBFHKV010001115.1:0-2728 GCF_041595215.1 Stieleria sp.
AACGCTGCGTCGATTCTGATCGCTCTCGCTGGAGTTCCCCCAACCGCTGCCTGGTCGAGATTGACCGGCAAGGACTTCGGGCGACAGGGTCGGGTAGACACTCGGTCCGTAAACCGCGGTGTTCAGCGAACCGTTGGTGGCCAGGATCGAATCACGCACCTCTTCGGCACTTAATCGTCGCGGATCGAATCGCCAAAACAAATCGTTGTCGGGGTCGGCGGCCAAGGAGATTTCATTGCCTTGGGACGACATTTGATAGGCGCGGCTGGACAGAATCAGCCGGTGCATCGACTTCAGGCTCCAACCATCTGCCATCAAGCGGTTGGCCAGATAATCCAGCAGTTCGGGGTGGGTCGGTGGCGTACCGAGTTGGCCGAAGTTGTTGCTGCTGCGAACGATGCCGCGGCCGAAGTGGAATTGCCAAATACGATTGACGATCACGCGGGCGGTCAAACGGTTGTCGTCGCTGGCGATCCAATCGGCCAAGACGCGACGGCGACCGGTGGATTGATCGGTCGTCGATTCGGTCTGGGGCAACGCCGGCGGTTCGTCTTCAAACAAGGTCGGAAACGCGGGCGAGACCTCATCGCTGGGCGAATGCGGGCTGCCGCGATAGAGCACGTACGTCGGCTCGTCGACTTTGCGATACTTCGCCAAGCCCATCACACGTTCCCGCTGGGGCAGAGCCTTCAGCTCTTCGGCGTTCTGTTTCAGTTGCGATTTCAGTTCCTTGTAGCGGCTCCACTGCTCGTCGCTCAGATTGGCCTTCAGTTTTTCGCCCAACACGCGATTGTGATCGCGCTTGGCCCCTTCGGTGGCGCGTTGATCGGGGGCGGACATCTTGGCGATCCCGGCCTGTTCGATGCCATGCATTTCCTGCTCGATCGATCGCCGTTGCTGGTCGTTGGCGGCATAACGTGCCCGCAGTTCGTCGGAGCTGACGTCGACTTGGCTGAAGGACGTCAAATCGCCGCGTTGGGCGTAGGGTGTCACGTCCTCAAAGAACGACAGCATGCTGTAGTAGTCTTTCTGTGGGATCGGATCGATCTTGTGGTCGTGGCAACGCGCACAATTCATGGTCAACCCCAAGAACACCTGGCCGGTCGTCAGGATGATGTCGTCCAGGCCGTCAAAACGGGCCTGCAACTCATCGGCGGGTTCGTCATCCCAAATCCCCAGGCGATAGTAACCGGTCGCCGTCAACGTTTCTTTGGTGACTTCGTCCAACTCGTCACCGGCAAGTTGCTCGCGGATGAACTGATCGTACGGTTTGTCTTCGTTGAACGACCGGATGACATAGTCGCGGAACTTCCACGCGTTGTCTTTGGGGCCGTCGCGTTCGAACGAATTGGTTTCTGCAAAGCGAACAAGATCCAGCCAATGGCGTCCCCAACGTTCGCCGTAGTGCGGTGAATCGAGCAAACGTTCGGTCACCCGTTTGAATGCGTCGGGCGATTCGTCGGCGATGAAGGCGTCCACCTCGGCCTGGGTCGGCGGCAGCCCGGTCAGGTCGTAATAGACGCGCCGGATCAATTCGCGTTTGCCCGCCGGACCGTTGGGTTTTAAACCGGCGTCGGCTAGCGAATCGTAGAGGAAGGCATCGATCGGATGGGCTTGCCAATCGGCCGACGCGACCGTGGGTGGCGTTGGATTGGATAGCGGTTCAAACGCCCAATGATTTTGCCAAGCGGCGCCTTCAGCAATCCACGCGCTGAGCAATGCCGCTTCTTCCTCAGTGACCGGATCGCCCTCCGGCGGCATCCGTTCGAATTCATCGTCGGTCGTGATCCGCTCGATCAACAAGCTCGCGTCCAAGTCACCCGGCACGATCGCGAAGCTGCCCGACTCGGTCTCCGCCAACGCGGCGTCGCGACTGGTGAACTGCAAACCGCTTTCGGCCACATCCGGTCCGTGACAGGCGTAACACTTTTTCGCCAGGATCGGTTGGATTTGTTTTTGAAAGTCGATTTCCGTGGTGGCGGCGAAGGTCGCTTGCCCCCACAGGCAGATCAAGGCGGCGGCGATCAGAATGCTTTTTTTCAAGACGGGCTCTGAATGGGGCATCATGGTGGTGTTGCCGGAGGCGGGTCATTAGGCCAGCAGTCGAACGGTTCGAAGCGTGCGGCGGGAGGCGGGTGGCGCGTAACAGCCGCTCGTTTGTTTCCAGCACGATTCGTCCGGGCAAAACGAGCCGCAAACAAACACGCTCGGTTCAGGTGGGCTGTTCAGTTTACCATTGTGCCCCAAGCCCCCGCCCGATTCCAATGAGAATTGGTTCAAAACGGCTGAGCATTGTTCCCACGGTCTTCCCGTTGGGGAACTGCCGTGACTGGTGCCATCGTGACGCACAGCGTCACCTACGGGAACTGGTTACAGCAGCAGTCCTGCGACCGCCCCCGTCATGCAGCAGGCCAGCAGCCCCCCGAACATGGCCCGCAACCCGAGTCGGGCCAGGTCTTGCTTTCGCGACGGTTCCAGGCCGCCGATGCCGCCCACTTGAATCCCGATCGCGCCGAAATTGCTGAATCCGGCCAACGCGTAGGTCAAAATGACGGCCGTCCGCTGGGAAATCGCCGGGTCGCTCGATCGCATCATCTCACCCAGCGATTGGTACGCGATGAATTCGTTGGCGACTGTTTTTAGCCCGATCAACCGGCCCGCTTCGGCGCACTCCGCCGCCGGAATTCCCAACAACCAGGCGATCGGCCAACAGGCATAACCCAGGATC
>NZ_JBFHKV010001116.1:0-2722 GCF_041595215.1 Stieleria sp.
AGGGCGCGAGCCCTCCGGTCTTTCACGGCTTGTTAGCGGCAGGGCGCGAGCCCTCCGGTCATTCACGGCGTTTTCAAGCTGGAACCGGACGGCTCGCGCCGTTCCGCTACCTCCTACAGTGCCAAAGTCGCTGGCATTGGGCGGGAGTCTTCATGTCAGTGCGTTGTCAGGCGGAGCCAGGGAACAACGGGTTGGCTCCTAGACGATCAAATCCTTGCGGACGGTGCCGCCGTCGACGATTTCGATCGGGCGATCGCCCGGGGCCATCAACTCCTTGTCGGCGTTGATGCCCATGCAGTGATAAATCGTGGTGGCCCAGTCGGCGACGTCCAACGGGTTTTCGTTCGGTTCGCTGGCCGTCGCATCGGACGATCCGTAGACGATGCCGGGGCGAATGCCGCCACCGGCCATGACCACGCTAAACACCTTGGGCCAGTGATCGCGTCCCGCCGTCGCGTTGATCTTGGGCGTTCGGCCGAACTCGCTCGCCAGGACGACCATCGTTGAATCCAATAGCCCGCGCTGATCCAGGTCGCGGATCAGCGCCGCGTAGGCCTGATCGAGCTTGGGCACCTGGCCTTGGATGCCACCGAGGATGTTGTCGTGCATGTCCCAGCCGCCGTAGGTCGTCGTCACAAATCGCACGCCCGATTCGACCAATCGTCGGCACAACAGCAACCGCGAACCGGCATCGTTGCGGCCATACTCGTCGCGGATCTTGTCGTCTTCCTTGTTGATGTCAAACGCCTCGCGGGCCTTGTCCGAATTGATCATCGCGTAGGCGCGTTGATAGAACGTGTCCACGGCGTCGAGTGAATCGGATGCTTGCTGCTGACGAAAACCCGAGTTCACGACGTCCAACAAATCTCGGCGGGACGTAAAACGATTCCCGTCCACTCCGCCGGGAAGATTCAAATCCCGTACGCGAAAGTCAGCCGCGGCGGGGTCGGCGCCCAAGCTGAACCCCGCATAAGACGAACTGAGGTACCCGGTGCCGGCGAATTCGTTGGGCTGGTTGGGAACGCAGACGTAGGGCGGCAAATCATGTCGGGGGCCGAATTCGTGCGAGACGACGCTTCCCATGCTGGGGTACGACAGCGCGGGGCTGGGTCGGTAACCGGTAAACATGTTGTGCGTGCCCCGTTCGTGGGCCGCTTCGCCGTGTGTCATCGAGCGGCAGATCGCGATCTTGTCGGCGACCGTTGCGGTTTGTTTCCAAAGTTCGTTGACACGAACCCCGGCAACCTTCGTCTCGATCGAGTTCATCGGACCGCGATATTCGACCGGCGCGTAAGGCTTGGGGTCGAATGATTCTTGGTGGGCCATGCCACCGGGCAGAAAGATAAAGATGACGGATTTCGCCGTCCCCTCTTTGCTTTCGTAGTGTTTTTGCTCGGCGAGTGCTTCGAACCGAAGCATGTCGGCCAACGAGAGGCCCAAACCGCCGAGGAACCCGACGCGCAGCACGCCCCGCCGGGACAGACCGTTACCGTAGCACTTCATAGAGCGAAAACTCCGAGGGGCCTCGTTCATGGACGAAGAGATCCGACACTTGCGGTGGCGAAGTGTTGAACGAGGGATTGCCGAAGAAACTGGGGCAAGACGTCGAACATCACAAGACGAACAACGTGGAAAGGTGGGATGGGCCTGGAGGTCCCGGGCCGGACGCCGAATTGTCATCCCCGTTTGCCCAGCCGTCAAGCCTTAAAACGCAGGAAACAAATGCTTCACAGCGTCAACCTACCCCGGGCAACGCATGACACTCGGCGATGGATTGACCACCACTGGTTGGATGATCAACCACCCGGCCAATGCTGGGCGATCTTGTTGCGCAGGAAATCGGCGCTGCGGCGCAATTGATCGATCCCGTCGACACCGTCTTCGATGCTGATCCAGCTGTCAAATCCCTTGCCGGCCAGTTCGCTGAAGATCGCGTCGTAGTCGTTCAGGCCCTTGCCGATTTCGCCGTGGCTGAGCCGTTTCGCATAACCGACTGCGCCGCCTTCTTCACGCCGCAAGTCCTCCAGCGTTCCCTCGATCAGGTAGCGGTCGCTGGCATGCATTGTGACGACGCGATCGGAAACCCGCTTTAGCAATTCGATCGGATCGTCGCCGGCCAGGAACGCGTTGCTGGGATCGTAATTGACGCCGAAATTGGGGTGATCGATCGCCGCGACCAGATCACAGAAAACGTCCATCGCCTGGGCGAACTCGGGGTATTCCCAAAAATCGTCCTTGTAGTGGTTCTCCAGAATCAACGTGATGCCGCGCTGTTGGGCAAACGGAAGACAGGCACCGATGCTGTCGGCGGCAAGCCGGACGCCCTGGTCGACGGTCAGCTCCGGCCGCCGTTGGCCGCTGAGAACGCGACAGTAGCTTCCGCCGAGTGCGTGGGTCATCTCGATCCAACGTTTTTGTTTGGCGATCTCGGCATCACGAAAGGCGGCATCGGGGTGGGTGAAGTCGGGCGAGCAGCAGAGCATGGGGATGCTCATGCCCAGGTCTTCGACTTGCTTTCGCAGCACGGGCCAATTCGCGGGATCGGCCAGCTCCAAAAAGCCGGTGTAAAATTCCAGACCGTCGATGTCCAACGTCGTTGCCAGCTCGAACCACTCCGCCAGTGTCATCGAGCCGTCTTTGCAAAGCGCCTGCATGTAGGCTTTGGGGAATGCGGCAAGTTTCGGCATAATGGATCTCAGACGGGTTTCAACACAGATTTGAC
>NZ_JBFHKV010001117.1:0-2719 GCF_041595215.1 Stieleria sp.
GGATCGCCTGTCGCGTCAGCCCCGATGGCGACGTGCTGCCCCAGCTGTTGATGGGACTGCTGCAAACGACCACACAGCCGGTCGATCCCAGTGACCCCAAGGGTCCCAGCATGTCGTTTGAAGGCGGCTGCACCGTCGTCGCCGATCTGCGCGCCAGCAGCGTGCGTTACTGCATTCGAAAAAGCCTGAAAAGTTCTTCGCGGCTGGCCCGACAACAGGAGTTTGCACTCGGCGAGTTCGATTCCTTACAGGCGACCTACTTAGGCGCACGCTCGCTGAACGCGGAGTCGCCCTCGCATGGCGATGAGCCGTTCGCACTCCTCCACCGTGGTCCCTCCCTCTAGGCAACTCCAATGGCAAAACGCAAATCAGCCAGTAAAAAAGTCAAGACGCGGTCACAGGCCTCGACCAAGGCGGGGCGAACCAAATCCAAGCGTACCAATCGTAAACGCGTGACCCCAAAAGCCGCCAAAGGAAAGTCGACAAAACGCAAGTCCACGAAGCGTAAGGCGTCTCCAACGCAGAGCGACCTGCCCGCCGTCCGCGTGCGGATGTTTCGTCAGGGGCTCGGGGACTGTTTTCTGGTGACATTTGATGTCGGCGGCGACGAGCGTCACATGCTGATCGATTGTGGCACACTGGGTAATAAAAACTCCGATGTCAAAACCGACGACATCGTCAAGCACCTCGAATCGACGATCCTGGACAACGGTCGGCTGGACGTCGTGGTCGCGACGCACGAGCATCAAGACCATTTGTCCGCGTTTCGGACCAAGGCGATGAAAGCGTTGGTCGGCAACGTCAATCACGTCTGGTTGGCCTGGACCGAAGACCCCGCCGATCCGGATGCCAAGACACTCGCCAAGTACCGCAACGATTTGGGACAGGCGTTGGCAGAGATCGCTCTTGCGTCACCCGATACCGAGGTCGGCAAGCAGGTGCATGACTTGATGGGATTTGCCGGTGAAGCGTCCGACGATCCGTTAGGCTTTGCCAAGACCGTCAACGAAGCGATGGATTTCGTCCGTACGGGACTCGGCGCCAAGCCGACTTATCACAATCAGGGCGATCTGATCGAAACGGACTGGTTGCCGGGCTTTCGCATTTATGTGCTCGGACCTCCTCGTGACAAGGATCTATTGAAGGATCTCGGCGAGCACGGCAGCGATGAACTGTACGGGCTGATGCGAGCGGCGAAATTAAGCGCGGCGACGGCGGCAAGTCCGGCGTCGGCTGCCGACGAAGAGGCATCGGAGTTGGAACAGCCGTTCGATTCGCGATTTCGCCTCCGCGATGAAACGCAAAAACGTCGTCTGTATCCCGGCTACTGCGAGACGAAGCAGGACTGGCGATCGGTCGATTTCGGCTGGATGAACGCGGCCACCCATTTCGCACTCCAGCTCGATAGTCTGACCAACAACACCTCTCTGGTGCTTGCGATTGAGCGGATCGCCGACGGAAAGGTGTTGCTGTTTCCCGCCGACGCCCAGCAAGGGAATTGGCTGTCCTGGCATGACCCGGAACTTCATTGGTCCGTCCCCGATGCGGACGGCGCTGTTGGCAAGGTGACGGCCGCGGACTTGCTCTCGCGAACGGTGTTTTACAAGGTGGGACACCACGCCAGCCACAACGCCACCGCCCGCGGACAGGGACTCGAACTGATGGCCAACGAAGACGAATTAACGGCCTTCATCCCGGTCGATCGCAAACTGGCGCTCACTCGCAACCCGAAGGGATCCTGGCAAATGCCCGCCCGTCCCCTGTACTTACGTCTGCTCCAAAAATGTCAAGGCCGCGTCGTCCGAGCCGACACCGGCTGGGCAGCGAAAGCCAAGTCAGGCGACGCGACGGAGAAAGCACTAAAAGACCTGGCCGACGATGATCAATGGGCGGCCTGGCAGAAATCGCAATCCTCAGCCAAACACGTCAAAGAGAACGAGCTGTTCATCGAGTACACGTTGGAATAGACGTGTCGATAGGCAGCTTCATCGGAGTTCGTCTCGCAGCACCGCCATCGTCTCGGCTTGATAGCGTTCGACTCGCTGTTGCGCCGCCCGCGCTTTCTGTCGAGCCGACTCCGGGTTGCGGGCCAGATCCAGGATGGTCGGGACGATGTTGGGCACGTCGGCGGGGTCATCGAGGTTGAACAGCCATTCGCCCAGTCCGATGTCTTCCCACATGTAACCCTTGGACGTCTGTTCGGCCCATCGGCAGACGATCGCGGGAACCCCGTGGCCGATGCACATGATCGGGGAATGCATCTCGTTGCCGAACAGACCTGCACTGCGGACATAAACGCTCACCGCCTCGCCGGTCAACCAGTAATTCGGCCGCCAGACCACGCGCTGGCGGACGTCTGCGGGCAAGCGATCCAAGATTAGTTCCTTGCCCACCTGCATTTGCGTTTGGTCTTCGGGACAGAGCAAGACTTTCAAGTCGGTCGTCTTTGTGATCTCAATGATCGCCGCCCGCAACTGTGCGTGGTCGTGTTCCTTCATCTGCTCATTGCGCGCGTGTTTGACCGGGTCAAACGGACGGTCTTTGATCAACCAGTAGGGCGTGTAGCGAAGTCTGGGAATGCAGCACAGGAACTTGCCAGTTTCCAAGCCGTGCTCGGCCAGAAACGCATCCGCCTTTTCGTCGTCTCGCAAATCACAGGCGAACGCGCCGTCGGGACCGAACTGCATGATCGGCGTCTTGCACCCCTTGGCTTTGGCGA
>NZ_JBFHKV010001118.1:0-2712 GCF_041595215.1 Stieleria sp.
CCGATTCAAACTCCCAACATCGTACTCATTTATCATGGGGCTCCCTTCATCCAGGAGACGACGCCCGCAACCGTCCATCCGCCGAGCGGCAGTCCCGATGTGATGTCGTCTCAAACGTTCGGCAGCGATCACACGTCGCCATCGGCGCGGGCGGAGTTTTGGGAAACGGAATCGACTGTCCGTGCCGAGGCAGAGCAAGATAGCGTCGGACACGAAGGGGTGGTGGATCGACTTCTCACGGAGTGGGATCCAAGCCTTTAGCGACGAGAGGTCGATGACCGGCTCATGTTGCGTAGCTGCCGACGCCAGACGGCGGTCTCCGCTCATCTTGCGTAGCGGCCGGAACATCATTCTGCCCCGGATCATTCTGCCACTTCAAAATCCGTTGCTGCTCATTCTGACAGCGCGATGACCCAGGCGATCGACACCATCACGATCGTGGCCACTCCGGCCAACCATTGGACTTTTTCGTCGGCCAGCCAGTGCGTCGGCAGGCGACTGCTGATGGCACCGATCAGCAATCCGGACAGGAAACCGGTCACGTGAGCGGTGACATCGGTCCGCTCGCCCCCGACGCCGACCAAGCCGAGTAGCATCAGGCCGCCGACCAACGGTCGCCAGCGACGCAGCAGACTTTCGTGGCTGGACACTCTCGGCCGCAAGGCATTGGCAACCAGCAATCCGAGCGCGGCGAAGACGGCGGTCGAAGCGCCCACCGAAGTGTGTTCGGGTTGCTGGACGAGCGCGTTGAGCAGATTGCCCAGGGCTCCCGCCGACACGATCGTGAGCCAGGCGATGCCGCCACCGACGGCACGGCCGGCGAGGATTCCGAACAGGATCCCGAACAGCAGGTTCGAGGCGACGTGCCCCTCGTCGACGTGCAGGGTCAGCGCCGTCACCGTCCGCCATCCGTCTCCCGCCAGCACCTTCCCGGCCTGCATTTCACCCGGCGTGAAAAGATCCAGCCCCAACCCCCAAGGCAGCGTCGCCAGGGCGATCAGCGTGACCAACGCCGCATACGCGATCACTCCCGCGGTCGCGCCGTCATAGACCGGCGCCACCGGGATCGCTGCCGTGGACCGCGACTCGTTTTCACGGCGGTACGCGTCCAGTTCCGCTTCCGCCTCGGCCAGATCCCCAGCGTCGACAATCAGCAACCATTGCCCGTGCTGTACCTCCACTCGGGCCGCTATCCCGGCGGCCTCGAGCACGAATCGCAGTTCCATGCACTCGGCGCGATCCGCCGTTTGGAACACCACCGTCGGGTCTCGATGTAATCCATTCACGCTATTGTCGGCATCCCGTTCCAGTCGACCATCGGCTTGTCATTTCTGCTTCATTTCGTACGTCAAGACGAAGGACTTCACCCAATCATTCGTCTGGTCATCCTTCTTGTACATCGTCATCGTCGAGGGCTCGCCAGGAGCATCCGAGATAACAGACTTCATCTTTTCCGGCTTGTTGGTTTGCGGGTCGATGTCGTCAAAGAACATCGTCAATTCGTGCTTCGTTTCATCGTACGTTCCCTCCATCACCGCCAGATAGGGCGACATGTTGTTCGCCCACGTTCCAATGTATTTTTTCTTGAGGGGATCGTACCCGTTCATCCCATGTCCCTTGTATGGCCCCGCCTGAAATTCGGTTTCCACCCAGTTGCCACCGAGAACCACGGTGTTGGTTTCGCTGAACGGGAATTCCATCGCGTCGCTGGTAGGCCCCTGCGGCCAAACTTTCATCGTGCCGCTTCGTGTGCCGGCAATTTTCGCCAAGTAAGCGTGCTCCTTCGAGGGCGTCGGCGCCTCATCCTGGGCCTGCACTGTCGGGCTCACCACACAAATCAATACCATCAAAAAAAGAGTTCTCATCACTCGCTCCGGGGCTGGTTGAGGGGGGCAATCACGTACCTGAGCGATCTGTGTTATCACAAAATGTTCCGCAGATCGATCACGACGAGGCAAAAATTTGGAAAAGCCCGAATGGGATCCCAAAAATGCCGTTCGCCGATCCGGCCAGTTTCTTGGCATCGTCTCGGTTGTCGCTCATGAAAACACCAAGGATTGACAGCGTCCATCGAATCCCCGATCAATACGATTTCCCCGCCCCGGGAACGGTCATCACCCGCGGCGTTCTTTCCCCCGCATGCCAGAACGGTTCAGCTTGATTGCCTTCCTGCAGGATCACAAGGTTGCGATGGCCTGGATCGCCTCGGTCTCTGCCGTGCTGTTCTTCGGCTGCTTGCTGATTGCACCGTGGCTGGTTTTAAAAATCCCCGCGGACTACTTCGTCGGTGATCACCGGCCACGAACGCTTTTTGCCGATCGGCATCCCGTCTTGCGTTGGACGGGATTGCTGGCCAAGAACCTGATCGGTGGGATCCTGATTTTCGCGGGGCTGCTGATGCTGGTCCTTCCCGGGCAGGGACTATTGACCATTCTGGTCGGCATCTTGATGCTCAATTTTCCCGGCAAGCATCATCTGGAAAAAAAACTGGCCGGCTTCCCCCCCGTTTTCAAATCGATCAACTGGATCCGACGTCGCTGGAACGTTGCCCCAATCAAATTGACGCGACACCCGCCGGACGCTGAACCACCCCGTGATTGATGAGGGTTTCAGGTTTCAGGTTTCAGGTTTCAGGTTTCAAGTTTCAAGTTTCAAGTTTCAAGTTTCAAGTTTCAAGTTTCAAGTTTCAAGTTTCAAGTTTCAAGTTTCAAG
>NZ_JBFHKV010001119.1:0-2702 GCF_041595215.1 Stieleria sp.
GAGCCGAAACTGGAACTGCTTCCGATTCCCCAAGTCATCGCGCCGGGTCAGATTGAATCGCGGCCGTCGCTGCCATCGTTTCTGTATTTGCCCCGCGAGGGCGAAATCGAATCCTTGAAGACGCCGCTGGTGGGCGATCCGGGTCGCGGCATCGCGGGCGTCTACGCGCGACAACAATCGGCTGAAAACCCACAACGCGTCGTCGTGGCCGCCAAGAGCTGGTTGTGTCACGGAAACGTCGGACGCACCGAAGCAGTCCTGCCGTGGCAATCCCCGCCGGAAGTGACCAAGGTGTCGGCCTTTGATTGCACCCAGCGATTCCTCGCCCACCTGGTTGCCGCCTGGCACGCCGCCCATCCCGAAGCGCCCCTAGCGGACCAGCAAGTCGTGCTGACCGTGCCCGCATCGTTCGATCCGGCCGCCCGTGAGCTGACCCGCCAAGCCGCGATCGAAGCCGGTTTGCCGGATCACTTCGTCTTGCTGGAAGAACCGCAAGCGGCGGTGTATCACTGGCTGGGTTCCAATGCCGACCATTGGCGAGAGCAACTCGGTGCCGGTGACGTGCTCTTGGTCGTCGACGTCGGCGGCGGGACGACCGACCTGACTCTGGTCACGGTCGAAGAAAACGGTGGCGAGCTGAATCTGCAACGACTCGCCGTCGGCAACCACCTGCTACTCGGCGGCGACAACATGGATCTGGCCTTGGCCCACCACGTCGCCACGCGGCTGCAAGAACAGGGCCACGATCTTGATCCCTGGCAAAGCGTTTCGCTGTGGCACGCCTGTCGCGATGCGAAAGAAAAATTGCTCGCCGCCGAGGGTCCCGAGGAACACACGATCTCCGTGCTCGGTCGAGGCAGTTCGTTGATCGGCGGCACGATCTCGACCGCACTGACCGCGGCCGAGACCCAGGGTTTGATCGTCGACGGTTTTTTCCCCCAGTGCACCGCCCAAGAACGTCCCGAGCGCCGCACGGCGTCGGGTTTCCAAGACATCGGGCTGCCCTACGAAGCGGATCCGGCGATCACCAAACAAGTCAGCGCCTTCCTGGCCGACCACGCCGAAGCGTTTCCCGCGTCCAACGAGGATGGCAAATCCGGCGGCGCCACGGGACTGACCCACCTGCTGTTCAACGGCGGCGTGTTCCGCAGCGAAACGCTACGCACGCGAATGCGCGACGTCATCAACAGCTGGTGCGACACCGCGCCGACGGTGCTTGGCCAACAGCAAGACCTCGACTGTGCGGTCGCCCTCGGTGCCGCCTACTACGGCTGGTCCAAACAGGTCGGCGGCATCCGAATTCGCGGCGGCACGGCGCGTTCTTATTACATCGGGATCGAGACGGCCGGCCTGGCGATCCCCGGCGCACCGCGTCCTTTACGGGCACTCTGCGTCGCTCCACAGGGAATGGAAGAAGGCACCGAAGCCGAAGTGCCCGGCAATGAAATCGGTCTGGTCGTTGGAGCGCCCGCACGGTTCCGTTTCTTCGCCTCCTCCAAACGCGGCGACGACGCCGTCGGAACCCAATTGGATCGCTGGGCACCGGAGGAACTGGTCGAAAGCGAACCGATCGAATTGACACTCTCGCGCGACTCCGCCGGCGAAGCTGGCAGCGAATCTGGCGGCGGCGAACCGTTCGTCCCCGTGCGGTTTGTCAGCCGCGTCACCGAACTGGGAATGTTTGAACTGTGGTGCCATTCGACGCGCACCGACGAACAGTGGAAAATGGAGTTCAACGTTCGCGAGAAACGATAACGGTCTACCACGAGATGGAAGCAGGTTTTGTCTGAGCATAACGACACGTCAACGGACCCCACCGCAACACCACCACGATTTGTCGTCGGAATCGACCTGGGCACGACGAACTGCGCGATGTGCTACGTCGACACGTCCCGGCCGGATTGGCAGGTCGAAACGTTTCGAATCCCGCAGTGGGTCGATCTCGGTCAACTCGAAAAACGCGAGACCCTGCCTTCGTTTCATTACGAGCTGACGGCCAGCGAAGCGGGCGGACAAGCCGGCGCGCTTCCCTGGCAAGACGCTTCCTCCAAACCGACGTCCTGTGTCGGCGTGTTCGCCCGAGATGCGGGCGCGCGACATCCGGGTCGACGCATCAATTCCGCCAAGAGTTGGCTGTCCCACGACGGGGTCGATCGCACCGCCGACTTCCTGCCCTGGCACGGGGATGCCGACGTGCCACGGATGTCACCGGTCGCCGCGTCGAGCGAGTACCTTCGTCACCTGCGCGGAGCCTGGGACGATGCCTTCGCCGAACATCCCCTGCACGAACAAGACGTGGTGATCACGTTGCCGGCGTCGTTTGACGAAGTCGCGCGCGAATTGACGATCAAAGCCGCCAAGCAGGCGGGGCTGAAACGGGTTTATCTGATCGAAGAACCCCAGGCCGCGTTCTATGCCTGGATCGACGGCCATCGCAGCGATTGGCAAGATCTGGTTCGGCCCGGTCAGTTGATCTTGGTCTGTGACATCGGCGGCGGCACGACCGACTTGACCCTGATTCGCGTGCGGCCGGCCGGCCAGTCCAACGATCAAGTTCAGTTCCACCGCGTCGCCGTCGGTCGCCACCTGATCCTCGGCGGTGACAACATGGATTTGGCGGTCGCCAAGTTGGCCGAGGCAAAGCTCAACGAGACCTCAGGCGGCACACCTCCGTCGGCCAGCCAGTGGGACCGCATGGTCCA
>NZ_JBFHKV010001120.1:0-2699 GCF_041595215.1 Stieleria sp.
ACGTGGGGTGACGCTGAAAGCGGTCAGGCACGACGTCGCGTTACCGAGTCGGTTTCACTTTGAATCCGATTCCGGCAAGCGTTTTGCGAACGGTGTCGGCGTGGTCGCCTTGGATTTCGATCAGGTCTTCTTTGGGTTTGACCGTCCCGCCGCTGCCGCAGGCGGCTTGTAATCGAGTCAACACGTCCGCCAGGTCGTTCGCCTTGGCGGTCAAGCCTTCGACGACGGTTGCCTTGCGGCCGCCCTTGCGTTTTTGAACACTGATGCGGGCGGTCTGTTTTTCTGGCGGCAATCGGTCGGCGTCGCGTTGGCGTTTCGCTTCCGCTTGTGCCTTTTCTTCCGGCGTACAAATGCATTCGGATTCTGGTTTGCCGCAATCCTCACACTCGGGAGGAATATCAAACGGGGTGCCTGCAAAGAGCCTTGTCATCGCGATGGAAGAACTGATTTTTGAAGAGTGGGAATGAAAGACGCACTATACCAGCACGGCGTGTGAGTCGCCGCATGACCCGGAGGGATTTCAGCGACAAGCCGTTGGCAGGCTTCGCTACGGTGACGCGATTTGCCGGACGACGCGAAACCCGTGCTCGTGGGACTGGAAATGCGGGAAGTGATGACCGCGAAACGCCGATCGGGAATTGGGGCGGCGTTGCCACCAGCTTCCCCCGCGGAACACGCGGCGTGTGCCGGTGTCCGGCCCGGCCGGGTCGATCCCCAGGTCGGCACAGCATGTGGAGTAGGTGGCTTGATCATAAAAATCAAAGCACCATTCGAAGACGTTGCCGTGCATGTCGTACAACCCTAGCGGATTGGGGCCAAGCTGTGCCACCGGCTGGGGCTGCTCGCCGGCGTTTGCGACGACCCACGAAGACAGTTGAAAGTCTTGTTCGCCGTACGACCATGGCGTGTCCGTTCCCGCGCGACAGACATACTCCCATTCCGCCTCGGTCGGCAATCGGTAGCCGTTTCCCGGCAGCACTTTGACCTCGACACCACGGATGTCGTAGCAAGGGTTCAATCCTTCCAGCTGACTGAGTCGATTGCAAAACTCGATCGCGTCGAACCAACTGACCGACTCCACGGGATAATCGCCAGTGTCCACTCCCTCGACACGTTGCCGTTTTTCTCCGGCGGCCGAGAACGATGCCGGGTTTTCGCCCATCACCGCTTCGTATTGCGATTGTGTGACTTCCATCGCGCCGACGTACATCGGCAGCGACACTCGAACGCGGTGTGCCGGCGTTTCGGTCAGATAACGCTCTCGCATGTTTTTGCGTTTGTCTTGGACCGCCAGTTGCTCCAGTTCATCTGGACCGGTGCCCATCGTGAATTCACCGGCCGGCACCAGGCAAAGCTTCATCCCGATCGAATTGTTCGTCGACTCATCCACACCCAGATGACTGGCCCATTGACGCCGGATGTTGTGTACCTTCGGCTGCGACAGGGGCGCGAGCAACGGCTTGGGCGGAAGGCGATGTTGCGTCACGTAGGCAATTTCGTCGACGTCGAGTGCACGATCCAACACAATCAATTCGTCCATCAAGATCGAAACCTGTTTGCGTTCGACTTGGGCGCCGAGGAGCAGGGACGCATCCTCGGGCCGACGTGAGTTGTCCAAACCGGCGGAATCGACCAGTCGGCCGTCGACGTACAGCCGCAATTCGGTCCCGTCCTTCGCGACGGCGATGTGATGCCAGAACGCGTCAATGTCTGATCTCAATGCTTGAGGGCTTGAATCTTGGACGGATTCACTGAAGCCATCGACGATGATTTTCCCCGGCCGCGGCGAAGTCTTGCCGGTCATGCTGATTGAGAACACGCCGGTCGGAGTTGCGTAGTGCAGGATCGGCACCACATCGAAGACGAACTGCTTCCGTTTGATCCAAAACCCCACCGTCGTCTCGTCATTGAACAAGCTGCCATCCGGATTCACGGCGATCGGCTCGGCGGTCGAAACAATGTCCAACGACGCACGGTCGCCGGGCAGTGGCGCGGCGTCGCGAAGGGTCAATCGTTCGTTCGAAACGTCAATGACATCGTGTCCGTTTCCCGATCGGTCGGCCAACCGGTTTTCGTCGTCGGCATCAATCGGCCAATAGGCGATCAAGTTGGACGAGAGGTTCCACGCCGTCCAGTCCTTCGGCACGGCTTCCTGCGATGTCTCCGGTGCCTGCGTTTGCGGCGGCGATTGCCCGCCTGAAATCACAGCGGCGGGGGGATCGACCCGGTGGAAGGGGTTGCCGACAAGGCCAACCCAGGCGAGTACCACAACAAGCGGGATTGCGAGCAGGAAAGGCCAGCGACGCAAGATCAACGTGGCCTGTCGGTCGCCGTGGTCTGGCAAGTGAGATTGCGACTGGTGAAGACTGACCGTGGCGGGATGCACGTCGCTGGCCGGTCCGATCCGCTCCACCTCGCTGATCGGCCTGGTCGATGACATGCTCGGCTTGGGGCAGGCGACGAGCAAGTCGGCAAGACGATGATCCTGGGCGAAGGGCTGCAATCGATTCGCGACTTCGTTCAGATCTGCCGGCCGCTGTTCCGGCAGCCGGCGGACCATCTGATCGATCAGGGCGACCAGTTCTGACGGCAGGTCATCTCGCATCGTTGAAATCGAGGGCGCGTCCTGCGTGGTCAACGCGACCGCCCGCTCGACGGCTGTCTTGTTAGCGCTCGCTTTGCTCGGCGTCCTGCCACAG
>NZ_JBFHKV010001121.1:0-2698 GCF_041595215.1 Stieleria sp.
GGTCGGTTCGTTGATGATCCGTGCGACTTCCAGCCCGGCGATCTGGCCGGCGTCCTTGGTCGCTTGACGCTGTGCGTCGTTAAAGTACGCGGGAACCGTGATCACGGCCTTGTTGACCTTGTGACCGAGATAGGACTCGGCAGATTCTTTGAGCTTGCGAAGCACCTTGGCCGAGATTTCCTGCGGCGTGAAGGTCTCGTCGCCGACTTCGATCTTGACGTACTCGTTGGCCGCCCCGACGACACCGTAGGGGACCATCTTCTCTTCCGATTCGACCTCGTGGTGACGTCGACCCATGAAACGCTTTGCCGAATAGACGGTGCGTTTGGGGTTGGTGACCGCTTGGCGTCGTGCGGGTTCGCCGACAATCGTTTCCTTCTTGTCGGTAAACGCGACCACACTGGGCGTCAGCCGGTTGCCTTCGGGGTTGGGAATGACTTTCGGCTCACTGCCTTCCATGATGGCGACCACACTGTTGGTCGTCCCGAGGTCAATGCCGATGATTTTTTCGCCCTGAGCCATAACGCTTCATCTCCGTGAAAAGTGGATTGTTCGAGGTGGATTCGGCCGTGGCGTTTACCGCGCTGGGATGCACGCTTGGGGGCCGTCGTTGGGTTGTGCTGAACGTGTCAATGTTGATGGTGTTCATGGCAGGCGACCGCCGTCCGATCTGCCTGTCGTTTTCGCCTGCTGAGGCGTCGGTGTGATCGAAAAGCAAAGGACGTGCCAGTCGAACGTTCGTCGCGCAGAAAAACGTCGGCTGCCACTAGGAAACATGCGTATCCTCCGCGAATCGTTAGTTTTCCAGCGGACGAAACTCTCTGGAAACCTTTTTTGGCAGCGTCGCTGCGGAGCGGTTTTGGGGGCTCCAACGGGCAATGCCAGATTGACAGTTCTGGTGCGGGCAGCGGCACCTCGCCGCAGCGACGGCCGCATCCAAGCACGGGGACGGTCGCTTGTCCGAGGACGGCCATCTGCCGACAGGCTCGCCGCCGACCTCGCCGTCGACCTCGCCGTCGACGCGATCTTTTTCGTCGCCGGACAGGATTTCTTGTCAGAATCCGATTCCGGTGGGGTCTATCACGTGTTCCCCCACACGCTGTGCGTCGTTCTGCGAGAATCGATGGAATGCATCCCTGGCCTGATACCGAACCGAAACTCGTCCGGCGCTTGGCGGACTCGCAAGACGATGCGGCGTGGAACCGCTTCGATACGCTTTATCGCCCGGTGATTTATCGCTACGCCAGGGGCCGTGGGTTGCAACACAGCGACGCCGAAACCTTGGTCGCCGAGGTGATGTCACGGGTGTTTCGCGCCGCCAGCCGGTGGTCCAGCCATTCCGAGCAAGACAACCCGGCCCGTCCCCAACGATTTCGAGCCTGGCTGCGGCGCATCGCCGAGAACGCCTTGTTGAATTTGGTCACACGCCAGTTGTCCAAACGCGGCACCGGAGGCACCAGCGCCCAGATTTCGTTGTCGCAACGCGCTCGCGCTGATGACGCGTCGCGGATCGAGTGGAACCGGCAGCACCAACAGCATCTGTTTGTCACCGCTGCCGGAAACGTTCAGTCCCAAGTCGATGCGGAGCATTGGAAAATCTTCTGGCAGACCCACGTTGACGGCCTTTCGATCGAACAGGCCGCCCAGCAATCGGGACGCTCGATAGGATCGGTCTATGCCATCCGCAGCCGGATCGTCCGTCGGCTGCGAGATGCCGTCACGCGGATTGAACAACTCGAAGACGCCGGTCTGACGGAGGGCTCGCGATGACCGATCAAGCGAACTGCCCCGATGAAGTCACCTGGCGTGATTGGCTGACCGGCAGCGGCAACGTGGCCGTGGACGAAACGGTATTACAGTGCCATCTGGATGATTGCGAGCGGTGTCAGGGCATGGTGGCGCGTTTGTCGGCCGACGACCCGTTCCTTTGTCAGTCACGTGAAGCGCTTCGGTCGACGGGGCTGACCAGTCACGATTGGCAAGTGGGCGATGCCGACGGTGCGGATCGGTCGAGTAGCGAAACATCCAGCCCCGCGATCGTTTCGCTCGTGCAAACGCTGCTCGGTCCCACCGAGGACGAACGGTCGCTCGGTCGCCTGGGACGATTTGAAATCTTGGGCGTGGTCGGCAGCGGCGGCATGGGAATCGTGCTCAAGGCACGCAGCATCGACATGGACCGCGTCGTCGCGATTAAAATTCCGCAGCCCCAGTACTGGCAATCCCCGCAGACGTTGCTGACGCTTGAACGCGAAGCCCGCTCGGCCGCCGCGGTCGTTCATCCCAACGTGATTTCGATTTATCACGTCGATCGATACCGCGATGTTCCCTATCTGGTGATGCCGTATTTGGCCGGGCAGTCTTTGGAGCAGCGGATTCGCGATTCGGGGCCGATGCCGCTTGATGAAGCGCTGCGGATCACACGTCAAGTTGCGTCCGCGCTGGCAGCGGCACATGCCTGTGGTGTCGTGCACCGAGATGTTAAACCTGCCAACATTCTGCTGAACGCCGGAACCGAACGTGCGGTGTTGTCGGATTTCGGCTTGGCCAAGGTGCAAACCGATGCGACGTGCACTGCGACAGGAACATTTGCCGGCACGCCGATTTATCTGTCGCCCGAACAAGCCTCCGGCTGTGGCGCCGGCCCGGCCGGCGACATCTACTCATTGGGAACGGTGCTGTGGACCATGCTGGTCGGTCA
>NZ_JBFHKV010001122.1:0-2687 GCF_041595215.1 Stieleria sp.
CACCCTCGGCGTCGCCCAGGATTTTGAGCATGTACAGCAAGCGGTTGCTCGTCAAGAAATCGGTGGGATCGCGATCGAGTGCTTCCAGTGCGGCTCGAACGGCGGCGCGGGGCTGTTGCTGTCCGGCCAAGTAAGCGGCCCATGCGGCCCAGTACTCCGAAAAACCACGCACGGCATCGTCCGTTTGGCTGATCCATCGCCGAAAGCCCTCATCGTCTTGCGCCTCGGCGAGTGACCGGCCATACAACGCTACGACCGAGGGCGGGGCGGTGTTTTCGGCCACGCTTTCACTCAGTAGCGCCGCGGCCTCGGAGAAGCGTTGTTCGGTGAAGAGTACGCGCGCCCGTCCCGCCGGGCCGATCGGCTCATAGCGGATCGCCCCATCGTCGGTGCCTGGGTCATCGGAGGCCATTGCATCGCTCAACACGATCAACGAATGCAATTCGTCTTGCCGAAAGTCTCCCAACCGGCACAGCTCTCGGACGTGCACCGCTGCTTCGTGACGCCGTCCCTGGCGATTGAACAGGTAGGCGAGTTGCCGATGCGCCCGACTGGCGTCGGGGATCAGTTCCAGCAGACGGGAATACTTGCGTTCGGCGTCGGCGTACTGTCCGATTTGGAACGACCAATCCGCAGCCTGGCCGAGTGCCGGCAAACCGGCCTCGGGATGGTCTTCGGGGATCGATTCAAGAAACTCGATCGCCGCCGACAGGTCACCCTCATTGGCCTTGGCGAGCGCCAATCGATAGATGACGTCCACGTCGTCAGGGTCGGCAACCAACAGGCTTTTCAGCACCGTGACGGCCTCGCCAAGCTGGCCCGCTTCGGTCAGCCGATCGGCCTGCTGGAGTTGGTCTTCGCGAGACGGTGCGGGTGATGGCTCGGGTGATCTGTCCGATTCAACCGTCGGTGTTTCGCGCGGTTCGGATTCTTGAACCGTTTCCAGCGATGGCCCACATCCGATGATCAGCATACCCAACAACCATACAAACCAACGAGCGCACCGCGACGATGTGGTTTGACGAACAGGGGTGGTCGTGGAGTTCATGAAGTTCGGGCTAGCCCAAGGAGTGCTTGATGTGGAGTTGCTGGCTGCAACGTTTTCGATGTCTGTTTCTCGGGTAACCGGGTTAGCGGTAGGGCGCGAGCCCAATGCCACTTACATTGGCGCCAGACGGGGGACTTTTGTTAGCGGCAGGGCGCGAGCCCTCCGGTCTTTCAAGGGTCAAACCGGACGGCTCGCGCCGTTCCGCTAGAGACATTGAATGCAGCATCAAGTTTAACACGGAGTGTCGCTGGGCGGTCGTCTCGGCCAACGGCCCTCCACCAAGCTCTCACCACCGCTGTTCCACTTCCGGTTGGCCCTCAACGACCAGGTACCGATGATTCGCCTCGATCGCGCCGACGTCTTGGACCAAACCCGATGGCCAATGCACTTGCAGACGGACGATTGCATCGGGTCGAGTCGGCGGAAATGCAAATTGAATGACGGGTTCGTCGCTGCAAAAGTATCCGTCGCCGGCGGTCACCCATTCGACATATTGGGTGTCGTCGACCGTCAACGAGAGTTTGGCGCCGATGGCATCGCGTTCGCTGGTCGTCCCGATCAGTTCGACTTGAATCCACTGGCCATCGGGACGTGTTTCGTCCCGCAGCAGCGCGACCGGTTGATCGAGGTGTCCGACCAAGAAATCGGCCGCACCGTCACGGTCATCGTCCAGCATGGCGATCGTCCGGCCCAGGTACGTCTGGTCCCAGTAACCGGATTCGTCTTCGACGTCGGCGAGAGTCAAACCGCGGCCATCGGACATCAGCACTTGCGGCGCCATCTGGTACGGTTCCCCCTGGTCTCGGATGTCAAAGATATGCCCATTGGTGACGATAAAATCCAGGAAGCCGTTTCGATCAAAGTCGACGGCCTTGGTCCCGAACCCGACGTAGGGATTCGTCGCAGCGGCGAGTCCGTATCGAACGCTATAGTCGGTGAAATCTCCCGATTCGTTTTGGAGATACAGGTTGGCCGGTTCGAGCGAGTAATTGGCGATCTGCAAATCGAGTCGGCCATCGCGATTGAAGTCACCTGTCGCGATCCCCATGCACCCGTTGGCGGCACCACTGAATCCGTTGGCCAACCCGTTGGTGTCGGCCACGTTGACGAACGAGTTTTCGCCGTTTTGGACCAACAAATGATTCGGCCGCACGTCGATCCCGACGAACACCTCGTTCTTTCCGTCGGATTGGAAATCGGTCACGACGAGCCCCAGCGAGGTTCCGGGACTGGCGATCGAGCGGGTGATCTCATGGAGTCGGAATGCACCGTTGCCCAAGTTTTCGAACCAGCGATCGGATTCGGGATAATGCGACAGCGGAGTGGGTGAGATCCATTTGCCATCCGGCCCCTTTTTGGGCAGCGCAAACCCACCTTCCATTTCGATGTAATTGGATTCGAACAGGTCCGGCAGTCGATCGCCGTTGAGATCCGCGATGGCCACCGAAGCGGTGAACCGATCTGGAAAGGTTCCCAGCCCTGACGTCTGCTCGCGAAAGGTTCCATCGCCGTTATTGATCAACAAACGGTTGTGCCCCAGGCTGCCCAGGAACAGATCGGGAAAGCCGTCTTGATTGACATCGCCGGCGGCCAGCCCGGAGGAATAATGAAAGTCTTCCGCATCCGCGGCGACGGTCTG
>NZ_JBFHKV010001123.1:0-2687 GCF_041595215.1 Stieleria sp.
AAGCACTTGGCGGTTCGCGCCCACGTCGAGTGTGATCTGGAGGAACCCTCGGACAAGTTGGCTTGGTTGTTCGAAACGGTGACCGCCCGAAAACCAGTCGCCGCGGAAGTCCACGAGTTGGTTTCGCTGCTGGACAAGGTGCAAAAACACTACCGCGACGACACGACCGCTGCGGCGGATCTGTTGTCGGTCGACGAAATTAAATTCGACAAGATCGAACCGAGTGAGCACGCGGCCTGGATGATGATCGCCAGCACGCTGTTGAACTTGGACGAAGTGGTCAGCAAGTAGGAGAAGTGAACGATGAATGCTAAGCAACGATTGATCCGCTTGAATCGACGTTCGCTGTTCTCGCAATCCGCGGCGGGATTGGGCGCCGCGGCGTTGGCGTCTTTGGACACCCGCGCCGACGCCGCGCCCAGGGTATCGGATTATCGGTCCGAGACGGCCAAGGGCGGACTGCCCGAATTGCCGCACCACGAACCCAAAGCGAAACGGGCGATCTATCTGTTCATGTCGGGGGCACCCAGCCAGATGGATCTGTGGGACCACAAGCCGACCATGGCCGACTGGTTCGACAAAGACCTGCCGGATTCCATTCGCCAGGGTCAGCGGTTGACGACGATGACCAGCGGGCAAGCTCGATTTCCGATCGCGCCGAGCATCTACAACTTTTCGCCGCACGGTGAAAACGGAACGATGGTCAGCGAGTTGTTGCCACACACGGCGAAACACGTCGACGAAATCGCGTTGATCAAATCGATGCACACCGAAGCGATCAATCATGACCCGGCGATCACCTACATTTGCACCGGCGACCAGTTGCCGGGCAAAGCCAGTTTGGGGTCTTGGCTCAGCTACGGCCTGGGAACCGAAAACGAGAATCTGCCCGACTTCCTGGTCATGACTGCATCGTGGACCGGACGGAAGGAGGCCCAAGCGCTCTACAACCGGCTTTGGGGAAGCGGTTTCTTGCCCAGCAAGTATCAAGGCGTGGCGCTGCGCAGCGCTGGTGATCCGGTCTTGTATCTGTCCAACCCCAAGGGCGTCGATTCGAAACTGCGTCGCGAGATGCTGGACTCGTTGGCGCGATTGAATCGAGTCACCGCCGAATCGATCGGCGACCCGGAAACCGACGCCCGCATCGCACAGTACGAGATGGCGTTCCGGATGCAGACCAGTGTGCCGGATCTGGCCAACATCAGCGACGAGCCGAAGTACATCTTGGACATGTACGGTGATGACGTGACCACGCCGGGAACGTTTGCCAATTGCTGCTTGATGGCTCGCCGAATGGCCGAACGCGGCGTGCGTTTCACCCAGATCTTTCATCGTGGCTGGGACCAACACGGCAACCTGCCCAAGGATTTGCCCAATCAGTGCAAAGACATCGACCGCCCCTGTTCGGCACTGCTGAAAGACCTTCGTCAACGCGGCATGATCGATGACACGCTGGTGGTTTGGGGCGGCGAGTTTGGACGAACGATGTACTGTCAGGGAAGCTTGACCAAAACCAACTACGGCCGGGATCATCACCCCAAGTGTTTTTCGGTGTGGCTGGCCGGGGCGGGCATCCAGGGCGGCGTGGTCCACGGCGCGACCGATGAATTCAGTTACAACGTGACTGAAAACCCCGTCCACATCCGTGATCTGAATGCCACGATCTTGCATCTGATGGGAATCGATTCGGACCGATTCACCTATGCGTTCAAGGGACTCGATCAACGTCTGACCGGGGTTGAAGGTGGCGACGTCGTCCGCCAGGTGTTGGCGTAGACCGTCATAGGAATAGATCTTTGTCGCATCCCAAAATGAACGCGCCTTCGGCGGCCGCTGTCGTGGCAGCCAGCATGATCGGCGCCGGGGTTTACACGACCAGCGGTTTCACGCTCGGTGACTTGGGTGAGCCGCAGTACGTGATCGCGGCCTGGGCGATCGGCGGAGTGATCGCGATTTGCGGCGCGTTGTGTTACGGGGCACTCGCCCAACAGTTCACCGAATCGGGTGGTGAATATTTGTTTCTGGCCCGCGCAGTCCATCCCGCTGCCGGCATGATGGCCGGATGGGTTTCACTGTTGGCCGGATTCACCGGCGCGATGGCGTTTGCCGCGACGACGTTTGAATCGTTTGCGCGCGGGGCGGAGTTTGGATTGCTGGACCCATTGCCCGATCGATCGATCGCCATCGTGTTGGTCTTGCTGGCAGCGATCGTGCACAGTCTGGGGCTCAAGCGTGGGACACACATTCAGAACGGTGTGGTGATTGCCAAACTGGTTTTGATCGGGCTGTTCGTGCTGATCGCCTACAGCACGCTTTCGACATGGCAGGGCACCACCGTCGCCGCTGTGTCCGAAGCGGGGGGAGACGCTGGGGCCGAGGCGACGACAGGCGGCGGCTGGGCATTTGCATTGGTGTTCGCCAACGCGTTGACGTGGATTTCACTCAGCTACAGCGGATTCAACGCGGCGGTTTATCTGACCGACGAGATCGACCAACCGACGCGCAATGTGCCGCGCGCGATGCTGTTTGGCACCGTGGCGGTGGCGGTGCTGTACCTGCTGTTGAACATTATTTTCGTCTACGCCCCGCCGGCGTCCGAGGTCGCCGGGCAGCCCAACGTGGCGACGTTGGCGGCCGAATCGGTCGGTCGACAGATCCAGGCCCGCGGATCGGCGTGGGGGTCATGG
>NZ_JBFHKV010001124.1:0-2686 GCF_041595215.1 Stieleria sp.
CGACCGACCGCCTCGAAGCATGCCCGATCACTGGCAGCCGTGTGCACGTCCGGTCCAGGGGGATCACAACCGGGGAAGTTGTTGGTGTGGACGGATTCACCAAAGCCCCATTGTATCCCATGCCACCGACCCATTGGATGCCCGAGAGGGCCGCCGGGATGAAAAGCGGTGGCGAGTCAGTGTTTCGAGTCAGTGTTTCGAGTCAGCTTTCCGAATCGGTAAAACCGGGGGGCGGAACGATTTGCCCATCTCGAACCAAGAACTCCAGTGCCGCCTGAGCGTATTGTTGGGTCTCTTGTCGCTCCGAATCCTCCTTGTCCAGCGTGACCATCCCCGATTGATTCATGTACTGATCAAAGGTTTGCCGGTCGTTGGCGGACATTTGAATCCACATCCGACGCGGTAAGCCGTACCAATTGACATCCTGAGGCGTGATGATTCCGTAATGGGTCATGTCACCGAGTCCTTCGATGGTGTCGCCGAGCCGTTGATCCGCACGTGGCGGCACCTTTCCACCCTCACTGGCGGCAAGGAAATCGCTCATCTGTCGGCTGACCTCCCGCAGACGATAAACGCGTTGGACGTGTACCGGGATCACCGAGACGTGGTCGAATTCGCCTTGCGGAGGATCGGGCAAGGCCGGCCGATGCTTCGGTCCCACCGCCATGTTGTACGCCTGCCAGACCACAGCAATCTCTAGAAAATCAAATCGATTTTCGTTGGCAAGGTTTTTGCCAGACGCATCTAAAAACTCGCCGATCGGCATGGGGTTTCCAGCAGGAGCCGCCTGGGCCACCTGTTGCAGATACAGGTTTCGGTGATCCGTCATGCCGATCTGCGTCATACGATTCCAGAGGTCCCGTAACACCTGGTAAGGAATCAGGTGATGGTAGACGCCCGCCCTCGGCCACTCCTTCCAGTTCGGCGGACGATAGTTGGATCTCGCGGTAATCGTGCCATCGCGCTGAAACATCACTGGACCTGAAGCAGGGTAGCGGAGTTCGACCAACGGTTCCGTCATCGCACCATGCCGCGTCGAGTTGCTAAGAAAACGTCGATTTTCTGAAACACCCCCACGCCGTCGCCAGCGTTTGTCGACTCAGCCCTTGAACGACGTCCTGATCAAAAGTGAACCGTTCCCCGGCTGAGTTTGACGTCGACGTTGATCAATCTCCCGCTGCGTTTGTCTTTGACCAGCAAACGCACCCATCCGAAACGATTGGCGTAGCGCTCGAGCGCCGTGTCGATCCGCAGCGTCCGATGGGTTCCAATTCCAATCGGATGTCCATTGACGGCGAGGATCCGATCGCCCACTTCCAATCCCACCCTGGCCGCCGCCGTCCCCGGGTAGACCTGTGTCAACAACAACCCGTTCGCACTGTAGCTGCCATAGACGCCTAAATACCAACCGCCGACAATCGGATTGCCCGATCCCTGGCCGGGTTTCGGTTCGACAAACCCGCCGCCTTCCACCGCGCCGAGCGTGGCGGCCGAGCGATCCGCAGCGGCTTGCTCACCCGCGTCGGGGCCGATCACAACGACGTCGTCCGCCCGCGTCACCGAAGAAGCGACGAGAACCGAAAGGCCGATCACACTCCACCGCAAAACGTTCATGTTGAATGTCCCACGACTCGTGCGTGCCAGAAACCTGCGACGTGCAACAGCCAAGTTGGCACCCGACCGGCCGCAACGATAGCGCGTTGCAATAATCGTACCGAGCGTTTCGTGCGGACCAGGCCAAGAAGACGTCCCGCCAGAGACGAAAAATGCTGTCACGGCACGGCACCTGTGGAATACAATCGACAGTTGGGAGTGCGCACTATCTTCGGTCCACTGTTTGACGTGGCACGTACCATGCCCGGAAACCACAAAGCGTTCACGCGCAACGAGTTCCGCTGTTGCATTTGCGGCACGGAGATCACTCGTCAACAGGCCAGATCGTTCCAGACCTGCATGTCATGGAAGTGCCGCTGCGAACACCGTGGCCGATTGCGCGATCAAGTGAGGAAATCAGAAGCAAAATACGAACAGGCGCTGACCCGATTTCGAAACGGACTTTGTTCGACGCGCAACCAACTGGCCCGTGCAGGCGGGGTTGAACATCCGGAAAGGTATTTGCCAGTTTGTGTCCCAAGCTACAACGCCGACTTGGTCCCCATGACGGCGGACCGGCGTGAAACGCTCCGAGCGTTTCTGCTGGCCCTGATTGAAGACTGTCCTTCTGAAGCGGACGCCGAACCGGATGCCGCTACGGAGGCGGCGGACCAGGCTGGCGGTGCAGATTCAAGTGACCACGACGCCGCATCGGAAACGCTGGGCGAGTTTTTAGCCGTAGCCTGTACATGCTGTGGCGGGCACTGCTGTACCGACGGAGGCGACCACGCCTATTTCACCGTCGACTCGATGCGCCGATACCTCGCCCGTCACCCGGACCGAAGTCCTGACGCGATTGTCGATGACTACCTGCAGCATGTCCCCGAGGAGACCTACGAAGCGTCCTGCATCTATCACTCCGCGACCGGTTGCTCCCTGCCCCGCCCGATGCGGTCTGATCTCTGTAACTCCTTTGAATGCTACGGTTTGACACAGCTACGCGATCAGGTTGCCGAAAATGCCGGTACAGGGCTCTTCATCGCCGCCACGAACCAGGAACAGGTCATGCACCATCGCTTCGTCGAACCACGCC
>NZ_JBFHKV010001125.1:0-2685 GCF_041595215.1 Stieleria sp.
CCACTCCTCGTGCTGGGACACGCAGGCTCACGCCAAACCGCTGATTCAGCCACCCGCCGACCCGTTCCGCTACACACACAACAAAGCGCCCGCGCGACGCTACGCCCAATCGTCGGCTGAGTCGAAATCGTCCGCGTTGCCGGGTGCCGTTTCCTCTTCCGCGGCATCTTCCTCCAGTGCGTCGACCAAGTCGCTCAGCTGCAGACCGACGTCGCCTGTCGGCCGGCCCAAGGCGATCCCGCTGCCTTCCTTGGCGCTGTCTGTGGTGCCGTTCTCGCCACCGGGCTCAAGCCCCTTGAGGACTTCGGAGAGCTTGGCGTCCAGTTCGTCCAGCTTGTCGAGCACGTCGTCCTGGCGTCGTTCAAGTTCCCCCAGCAATCCACCCGGTTGCGACTCAGCGGGTTCGTCGTCGAAGTGATGCGGGGGGACGGCCATCGGCGAAAACTTTCGATGCGGGGACAGGGGATCGAGCGACGCGAGCGAACGAAGCGGTCGCACCGTTGCCATCGGACGAAACGGGGAGGGATCGTTCGTGCCGCTCCAAACAAACCAGTCAGCTCAACTGGGCAAAGATTGCCGGTTACTGCGGCTCTGCCGGATTTCCGGCCGTTTGCCGGGGCGGTGGGGAGCGGCGGTGTGGATTTGTGCCTTCCTGTCGCGCCAGACGGCGAAACGCGGGGGCGGCGGGGGGAAAAATGCCAGAAACCGTGGGAAATCTGATCAATCCGAAAAGGATGGCCGTTGCGGGAGTGGTATGCCGATCGTTACACTCCCGCGTCTCTCAATTGGCCCCTGCGCGAAATCCACCCAAGTGTGGCTGACGGCACACTCTGGGGGGCCGATCTGGGTTTGGTAGCGATTCCAAGTCAAAATCAGAGGTTCTAACGATGCAGATGGAGAAACAATGGTTAAGTTGATGGTCCGTGACAGCGAAACAATCCAAGAGGCAGTCCGAAGATTCCGAAAATTGGTCGAACGCAGCGGAATCAAAAAAGAAATGCGTCGCCGCGAGCATTACCAAAAACCCAGCGAGATTCGTCGCCGCCAGAAGATCCAGGCGGAGCGACGCAACAAGCGAGCCCGAATGCTCGGCCGCTAACTGCGACCGAGGAAAACGTTGCCCGTTTTGGCGGAATTCTGTCACCGCCCGGCAGCTCCTGGTCGATCCTATCCACCAAACCCCGGGCGTCTGAAGCGCCCAAGGCCGATGCGACTCCACCGCGCCGCCGCCGCGTCCCCTGCTGACCCGCGGCCAGACTCGCATCCCTGCAAGGGCGTTTAGCTCAGTCGGCTAGAGCACCTCGTTTACACCGAGGGGGTCGGGGGTTCGAGTCCCTCAACGCCCATTGTTAAGTCCCTTCCATTGAACGACGCATCCTCGCGACATTGTTGGGAACCAACGCGTCGGTGAAGCGAGCCAGCACGAGCACTCTGAGTAGGTAGTTTTGGGGCGACAAAAACCTCCCACTCCAATGGACGAAACCGACGGGAGTTCGGACGGTCAGTCGCTGCCCACATGCTGATCGAGGAACTTGTACAACTCTTTCGTGGCCGGATCGTCTGGTTTGCCCAAGTCATTGTTCAGCCGGCTGTGGTTGCTGTCGCGTACTCCAAAAGCCTTTGCCGGAATGTCGGCGCTTTGCAGCACCTCCTCCAAGCGCCCCGCCTGGGCCCGCGTATCGGGATTGCCAGAGAAGTAAAGGATCAAAAACGGCGGAATGCCTTTGCCTTTCTCAACATGCGTCACTGCGGAAAAGTCGACGTGTTTTCCCGGATCATTTCCGAACTTTTGGCGATGCCCAAACGTGAACATCTTGCCGCCGTAGAGCATTTGCCGCAGCTCGGCCGTCATGATGATCTTGGGAATGTCGTAGGTGTCGCCATCGACGGGAATGCAGCCCTTCAGGATATCCAGCGAAGCCCCCACCTCTTCGACATACCGCTCATCGATACAGATCAAGGCTGCCAGTTGCGCACCGGCTGAATGGCCACCGACAAAGATCCGCTGCGGGTCACCGCCATACGTCGCGATGTGCTTCTGTACCCAGCCCAGCGATTTCGCGACGTCCCTGATCAGCTCCTCCATGCTGACCTCCGGCAATAGGCGGTAGTTCGTCGAAACGAAGATGAAGCCACGCTCGGTCAATGCCTGCGGTTTGACTCCCACGTCGCTCTTGTCACCGACCTGCCAGCCGCCACCATGGATCCAAAACACGACGGGCAGCGGTGCCGATGACGCCACCTCGGGCGTGTAAATGTCAAGTTTGTGACGCAGATGGCCGTTGTCCACATAAGCAACGTCCGAATCGACATTCTGGCCCAAAGCCACGTTACCACAGGCAAGACCCATCAATAGCGTTACGCTCAATCTCATCTGCATCATTGAAGCCGCCCGGGAGCAAGAGGAATCTGACGAAGGGAACGCCGTGAAGCATGACGATCACACGACAGTATCGAGTCAAGAACATCAGCCAACAGCTCAGGGTATCCGACGCAAATCGCATCTGCCACCGTTTCGAGAAAAAGGGTCAGGAGCCTTTTGGGTCGACTGGGTAGTTTATGGGTGGCAGCTTGGCGGCTTTGGATCCAATGCTTGAGGTCCCTTCGGATGCCCAGGCCACCTCGTGCTGATGTTGCCGGTGCAGTTGATCGCGCGATGAACTACGAAACGCATGACGCAACCCA
>NZ_JBFHKV010001126.1:0-2680 GCF_041595215.1 Stieleria sp.
CAAAAAATGGAATGATCAAAAAATGGAATGATCAAAAAATGGAATGATCAAAAAATGGAATGGTCAAAAAATGGATTGGTCAATAGATGGTTTGGTCAATAGATGGGTTGCTCAAAAGATGGGTTGGTCAATAGATGGAGACGGATCGCGAAAGTCAGTCGTCGAGACTTTGGATCAAGGTCTGGATTTCGTCCGGCGTGATGTTGCGGCAGGCTGCCTGCAACATCTCACGGAAATGTCGTTTTCCTTCGACGCCTGACATGAACCCGATGTTGCCGATCGGCCCATAGCTGTCGGTGATCCGTTCTCCCTCGGCATCAAAGATGGCGTGGAACGGGACTCCGACCCGTCGGCCCAGCGTCAACAATGCCGCCACTTCGGATCCGTGTCGGTCTCGCACGTCATCGATTTTGACCAAGACGAAGTCTTTTTCGAGCACTTCACGGTGATCATCGATCCAGCGACTGAGGCGGAAGCACGGGCCACAGTAACGCTGTCCGGTGCGGATCCACACGCGGCGGTCGGTTTCACTCGCCGATTTGAATGCCTTGTCCCACTTCAATTTCGCATCTTGCTGATCCGGCGCATGTTGTTCGATCATTTCGTCGGCGGACGATACGGACTGGTCATCATCGGCGTCGAACAAGGACCGCGCGAGTTCTTTTCCATTGACATCGTAGACGCAAACAAAAACGGCACCCTCGGAAACGGACGGCCACTTCATTTGCTCGGCAAATTTTCGATTTCGAGGATCATCCAAGTCGTCCGGGGTGACATGCAGCTGCATGAAGCTGGTGATCTTTTGCTGCCGTGAATAGTCCAACAAAGCGTCATCGATGAACGCTTTCACGGTGGGGTCGTCATGGTCCGCGAGAATCACCATTTGACGAAAGTTGCCCAGTCGACAGTCCCGCTGGGTGATTTGAAAACGCTCGGCCATTGTCTTTTGCTCGGTGGCCGATTCTGTCGCACCCAACCGTGTGACGACCTCCTCGCGCTCGTCATCAGGCAACAGATAGATGGTGTCAATCGATCGAAATTGATTGGGGGCATGGTCGAGCGGATCGGTGCTGACCAAAATCTCTGTCTTGCACGGCAATGCATCGAAGCGATAGCGTCCCTGTTGATCGGTGACACGCTCAATCGAGGGCAGAAAAAACGTGGTCGGAAAACCGCTGCCGAACACGGTGCCGTCGGAGACTCGTATCGAAGCGCGGACCGGGTGACTTACAACCGGTTGACCTTGGCCGTCGAGGATCTGGCCGCGAAACGATTTTGTCGGATAGAGTTGGATCTGAACCGGTTGCTCGAGATCTTTGATAACAACCGATCCGGCAAACTGTTTGTCGTCTGAAAATGCAACGGCAGCCAGTTTGGTGGCCTTCGTTTCGAATTCGAATCTGCCGTCGCTATCGGTCTTGACGGAAAACCCGTCACCGGATTGTCCGTCGATTGCTCCGATTTGAACGCTCGCGTATTTCAGCTCAACGGCATCGCTCCACGGGACGATCGTCCCACGAACCGCGACCGCTTTGTCCAGTTCTCGATGAAGATGGATTTCGTTCGGCGCATCGGGCTTCACGACGATTTCCTGGTTCGCCCGCCAGTCGCTTGACATGGCGTTCACTTCCAATTCGCCCGGCGGCACTAACATTCGAACCATTCCCTGGTCATCGGTGTTGCCGTCCGAGTTTGGGCCAAGGCTTCCTGAACGCTTTTCGCCGTTCTCTTGCCACGAGAACTGATGCCGGGACCGGAAGAGCACTCGCACGTCTTGCATGGGTGTCGCATCGCGTCCAGCGGTTAACCGAACGCGCACCGGGATTCCCTTGATCAAGTTCAGCGCGAGGGCGTTTTGGTTTTGCGAATCCGATTGAGAGGGGATCAAATCGATCGTTGGCGTGACCCATTGTTCGTCGTTGACGAAGACGCAATACGTAGCGTCGGGCAACACGTCGACGGAGAAACTTCCATCCGGATCGGTAATCGCATAAACGTATTCGAGCCGCCCCTCCTCTTCGGCTTGGAACGTGCCGAGCCGGACGTCGAAGCCACCCGGGAATACGTCGTCACCGGAAACACGTCCGTTGACGGTTGCTCGATCGACGGACTTCTTCACCGTCAATACAAATCGATCATCCTCAAAGGTGCCTTCGACGCGACGCCAGTCTTCGTCGTGAAGATCAACGTAGGTGTAGGGTGCGTCAATCTGCGGGAAGTACGGATAGACGGCAACGCCCTGATCGTCGGTGACCAGGTGGACGTCATCGGGAGTCCCGATGAAGTTGTATTCCGGCGGTGCGGTTGCGACGTTGAGCTCGAGCTGAACGCCCGAGAGCGGCTGCCCGTCGATGTCTTTGACAACGATCGGACACGGTCTGCACTGGAACAGCTCAATCGTATGACTGTCCGCCGTCGGATCACGCATCGGTTTGCGTGAAAACTGGTATCCGCCGATCCTTTCGTTCTGCGACCAGGCGGTCACGGCCGAAATGGTTTCGTGCGACAACAGAGTGAATTCGGCAACACCATCGTCGTCGGCGACCGCGGACAATTCGACTCCGCTGTCGAGCCTCACCCGCACGTTGGCTTTCGCGACGCGTTTGCCGGCGTGTTGCAGCGTGAACGTCACCGTACGACTGGGACGTTCGGCTTGCAGCGTCACGCCGTTGAGCACGCG
>NZ_JBFHKV010001127.1:0-2678 GCF_041595215.1 Stieleria sp.
CGTCACGCACAGCGTGACCTACATCGTCACGCACAGCGTGACCTACATCGTCACGCACAGCGTGACCTACATCGTCACGCACAGCGTGACCTACTTCAGGCCCCACGTTTCGTCGAAGAACCCTTGGCCCATGATCTCACCGGCGTAGATCGAATCGTCATCGGACTCCACGTCCAAGACGGCCCAGTCGGGCAGCATCGCGATTTGACGGGAATTGCTGACGTTGGAAAACTCGCGAAACGTCATGCCGCTGTTGACGACGATGTAGCGCCGCGGGTTCAGCGGGTTGGGATAGCAAAACACGGGGGCGTGATGCACCGGATCAAAACTCTGGTCGCCCACACGCAGCGTCTCACGCGTCCACTGGATCGGAAGCCGGTCGGCGATGTTGAACAGAAACCGATTGCTGCTGAAGTCACCGAAGCAGATCAGGTGGCAGGTTTCGAGGTGGTCGTCGGTCAGATCGCGGTCCAGCACGACTCGCACGTCGCCGCGCATCAGTCGCGACCAACGCTGCTTGAAATACTCCGCCTCGCGATCGATCCAGCGTTGCACTTGGCCATGGCGTGCCGGGCGACTGGGCATGACGATCACAAACCGGTCGCAAAACGCATCGTCAATCGGCCCCTGCAATCCGGGGCGTTTGCGTAGCGTCATCTCATCATCACGCGTCGATGTCCACTCGCCCGATGCGTCTTTCGCCAACGTGCACTGGAATCCACGCAGGTTGCCGGTGTCGTCCACGGAGTAACGTTGGCCGTCGATTTCCATGTCCACCGCGCCGCGACGGCCCGGCCAACCGGTGTCGGAAAAATCGATCTCCAAATGGGTCACCCCGTCGGTCTCGATGCGAAGGCTCTCGTTCTCGCGGTCCAGTCGGGCGTTGACCGCCGCTGCCGTCCAGTGTTCCTGCATCCCGGCAACGCGTAGCCAGCCCGCTTGGCTGTAGCGGAGCGTGTAGGTGACGAAATCAATTTCCGTCTCCGGACCCTGATCGGCTTCGGTGGCCCACTTGGCGATCTGGGCGTCGATCTGCTGTTTCGAGGGATCGTCGATCTTGTGCCCCATCCCCGCCCCGATCACGTAGGGGAACTGAAATCCCAGTTCCTCGGCGCGGGCCGCGACCCGGTCGGCCGCCATCTTCTGTTTGTCGACTTCACCGCTGTAGGCGATCGTCCGAGTTCCCTTCAAGTTCTGGGTCCATGGCAAGACGTCATACCAACGCAGCAATTTTTCTGTGGTCGCGGTGAGAGGGAACGGCGTCGATTGTGTCCAGCCCTGGTAGCGGATTGTGTCGACGAATCCGGCGCCGGGATTGGCCGCCAACCAGCGAAAGGGATCGTGGACGGCCAAGTGCCAGCAACCCGCCCCGCCCATCGAAAACCCGCGGATCGAAACGCGATTCGGATCGATGGCGACGCGAGATTGGATGTCATCGATCGCTTCGTAAACATCGGTCTCGCCGGCAAACTTGAACGCGTTGCAGTGGCGGCCGAACGGATGCAGAACAAACGTGGCCTCGGGCGTGTATTGCCCGGCTTTGGTCATCCGCTCGGTCAGAAACGGAATCTCCGTTTTGGTGTCGCCGCGGCCGTGCAGCCAGACATCCATCCGCATCGGCGTTTCGGCCTGGGCGATCGTGAACCCCGCCGGGACAACAAGGCCATAGGGCTGTACCGAATCATCGATGCGAGAAACAAAACCGGCGACCAAGGGCTGGGGATGGTCGTTGGCATCGGGATCAAATCCCAGCAATTCCAATCCACGTGTCCCCGCGGCCGCTGCGGTGATCCGCCGCGCGGCTTCGTCGAGCAACCGTTCCGCCGCATCGACTTCGCTGTTCTTGAAAAACAAGTTTTGCTCCAGTGCCAGCTGCACCGCTCGGATCAACACGTCGACGTCGCTTTGCCATTGAGACGCATCGGTCGATTCGGCGACCGTGCGGCTGAGTTGCTGACGGATCGATTCGACGCGTTGTTCCAGTGCCGTGCGCCGTGGTGGATCGATCTGGATGCCCGGCGGCGGCAACGGTTTGAAAACAGGCTGTGGAGTCGTCGATTGGGCGATGCCGTTGGCGGCCCACGCAGTCGAAAGCACCAACGCGAGGGTGCAGGCGAAGGCCCGTAGGCTCGCGCCGGACGGCTGATGATCCTTTGCCATCAGCCGGTTCGCGCCAGCGTCCGGGCGCGTTGTGTGGTTGTAGGCCCGTAGGCTCGCGCCAGACGGCTGATGTGCATTTGGTATCAGCCGGTTCGCGCCAGCGTCCGGGCGCGTGGTGTGGTCGTGTGCCCAGGGAATGGCCCGCATCTCAGGTGTCTCCGGCGATCTGAATGACTTGTTCCAGTTGCATCACTCCATCATAGATCGATCGCCCCACGATTGCCGCCGGCATGTTCATTTCGACCAACTTCCGAACGTCGTCGTAGGTCGTCACGCCTCCGCTGGCAACCAAGGGGATATCCGTCGCGTCCGCCATGTCACGCAGTCCGTCAAAGTTCGGGCCGCTCATCATTCCGTCGCGGGCGATGTCGGTGTAAATGATCGCTGCGATGTTGGCCGTTCGCTGTCGCAGGTCTTGGGCCAATTCGATCGCCGGCGTGGAACTGGTTTCCAGCCATCCGTCGGTCGCCACCATGCCGTCCCGCGCGTCGATGCCCGCCGCCAATTTGCCGGGGAAC
>NZ_JBFHKV010001128.1:0-2678 GCF_041595215.1 Stieleria sp.
CTGTCTGGTTGCTTCGGTCGATGATCGTTTCAAAGCCGCTGTCCCCGTTTACGGTTGCGGTTTTCTGTATCAGGGTGAATCGGTGCAAAAGCCGGCTATCGACAAATTGGGTGATCGACGCGAGCAGTGGATCGGAGCGTACGATCCGTCGAGTCTGCTCGTTCGCTGCCGCGTACCGATACTGTTTGTCAACGGCACAAATGACATTCACTACCCACTGGACAGTTACCAGAAGAGCTACGATGTGGTGCCAGGGCGAAAGCAGATGCGCATCGAGGTCAAGATGCGACACGGGCACCAGCCCGGTTGGGCTCCCCAAGAGATCGGCTTGTACATCGATTCCTTTTGCCGCGGCGGCACGCCTCTGCCGGTACCTGGTGCGATGGCGACCGACGGCGAAGCGGTCCGCTTGTCGTACACCAGTGTCGTGCCCCTCAAGTCTGCGCAGTTGCACTACACGACCGATACGGGGCTGCGTTCAAAACGCGATTGGCAAAGTCTTTCGGCGGAAATCGCCAGCGATGAAGTCACCGCGCCCCGGCCGCCGGGGAACGCCAATACATGGTTCATCGCGTTGACCGACGAGCGAGATGCGATGGTGACCACTCCCGTCCAGTTCGCGAACTAGGTTGGATCGTTCACGCCCGCGAATCAGAACGCCGGTAAATGGGACCGATGCGAAGATCACCCACGGCTTGGAAGCAGCCGTCGATGCAACTTCAGCTTGCGAGAGCAAATCCAAAACAGCTTCGCTGTAATTGAGTCGCCCGAAAAGTGCCCGGTGTAGGCCGCTGGGGGGCGGAATCGACTCACGAGGTCTGGAGGTTATACTGGGGGCATGAGCTACGCCCCGAAACATGACTTTCGCTACTTTGAAGCGGCCACCGCGATGGCTCGCCTCGACTTTGAGCGGCAGGCCAGTCCGATACAGAAGGCAGAACGTTTTGCCGAATTAGTCGCTGTCTGTAAGGGCGCAGAAAAACCTAATGCGGCCTCGGTCGATCGTCAAAAACAGTGGTTGGCTGAAAAAGTTCCGATCCGGCTCAGACAGGTCGCGGCGTTCAACTCAAGCGAATGAGTGGTCGTAGAAGCAGATGTTGATCGAGGTGTTGGCCAAATTCGCAAGGCTGTTGGAGACGCGGAACGTTCGATACGCGCTGATCGGTGGACTTGCTGCTTCGATTAGGGGACGAATTCGAGCAACGGAAGATCTGGACCTCATCTTACTTTGTGGCCTGGAGGAGGCATTTTGGCGGTCGGTCTTTCTGGTTTTGAGAAAGAAATCGTCGAGCGGGCCGATCCGATGATCTTCGAAGGTTGCGAGATTTTTGTAGCGACTCCAGAGGATTTGGTTGTGTTGAAGATCCTGGCTGGGCGCCCAAGAGATCTGGATGATGTAGAGGGCATCGTCGAAATCCATGCGAAACAGCTCGATTGGCAGTACTGCCTCGCAGCTGCAAGACGGTTGGAGGCGGCCGTCGACATTGATTTGGTACAACAAATAGAACGCCTTCGATCAGGCTGATTCATTGCTCTGGTTTCATCGACCGGACGGTCACTCCCCCTCGTCGTTCGATGACAAATGATCTTGTGTGTCTAAATGCTGACGAGTCACCACCTTCTTCACGTCATCCATTGCCTTGCGGTTATTTCCGTTCGATACAGCTTCGTACCGTTTTGCAGGCGCCGCTCGCTCACCGGCCTGTTGATTTAATCCGATCACACGTGGGATCAGCCGTTTCGCGCAAGCGTACGGGCATTCATCATGTCGATTACTCGCCGGCGCCCGTAGGCTCGCGCCAAACGGCTGATTAAATCAACAAGCCGTCACGCTTCCCGCTGAAGTCTTAGCGAAACCGCAGCAGCCGGGTTAAGAATCTGACGGTTCTACCCAAAACCGAAATCGGTTCGGCAGTGATGCGTGCCGAGACGTCGGTTCCCGTGATCACGGCATCTCGGGCGGCGAAATCGGTCAGGTCGAGTTCGACACGGACCACGTACGACGTTTCATCCGGCGTCTCTCTCCGTGTTGCCTGTTCGTCGTCGCGTCGTTGTCGGTTGTCGTCGACGGTCCACTGTTTCGAGGAGATCTCGGCGACGGTCCCGGTCAGCGGATGCGCGGGGTCTGATTCCAAGACCAACTTGACCGCGTTGGAAACCTTGATGCGTTGGACTTGGGACGCGGAGACCACGAGTTCGGCATCCCAGCGGTCGGCGCCGACCACGGTGAACAATTCGGTGCCGGGTTCGACAAAACACCCGCGGTTGCGGGACTCCGTCGGATCGCCGCTCCATCGGGTCAGCGTCAAATCTGTCGCTTGGCCTGAAGCGGGATCCGTGGTCAGTGGACGTCGCGGCGGTGCGATCAACCGTCCCGTCGCCGGCGCGCGAATCTTCAATGCCTCACGCCGTCGCCGATGTGTTTCGAGTTGCTGTTCCAGTTCGACGAGTACGGCTTCGGCCACCGGCAATTCATTGGCGGCATCGGGAAGTTTCAGACGACTGGATTTCAACGTTTGGAACAGTTCGCGTTGGGACTTCACCCGCGCTTCGGTTTTCGAAAATTGATGAACGACTTCGGGGTTGGACAGCGTTGCGATCAGATCGCCTTGGTCCACCGACATGCCGGCCGAGACGACCAAGTCATCCAGATGACCGCCGGTGGCAATGTAGATCGC
>NZ_JBFHKV010001129.1:0-2673 GCF_041595215.1 Stieleria sp.
AGGCGACGAGGCCTTGCCGAGATGCCGAAGACGGAGGACTCGTCGCCTCGTCCACTACCCGATAGTTGAGCTGCGATAGACGACGAGATACCAACGGTTGCTCAATCGCGTTCCGCTTCTGTTTATTCCTGGTCGCCAGGCAACCGTCGATCCGCCGCCTTTTCCAGTTCCGCTTGCATCCGCGCGACGCGATCACGCAACGATTCGCTGCTGACGCGTTCCCTCAGTTTGTCGACCAACAACGGAAACGCCAACGGAGTCATTTTGCGGGGTGCCTGAATCAGTACCCGGCTTTCGCCGATGCGGTCCAGCGCCGCCAGCATTCGATTGGCTTCCAGCTGAAACTGCAACACCTCTCGTCGGCTTTGCTGCAACAGCAGATTGTCCGGATCGTACTCATGAAAGACGTCGAAAAACAGGTTGCTGCTCGCCTGCAGATGGCTGGCTTTCTTAGGTTGCCCCGGATACCCCGGGTGAATCAGCCCGGCAACCCTCGCGATCTGTCGAAATTGACGCTTCGCCATCTCCGTCGCGTTCATGCTGCTGTAAAGATCTCCCACCAACTCTTCGGTCGAAAACATTCCGCGCTCGATGGCTTCCTCCACATCGACTTCGTGGGGTGATTCCAGCACCAGTCCATAGTCGTTGCACGCCATCGTCAACGTGGTCTTTTGATACCGCGAGATTCGATAGGCGAACAAGGCGGCCAGCCCTTCGTGAACCAACCGACCTTCGAAGGGAAACAAGAACAGTTGGTAGCGTCCGCGAGATCGAATCCGCTCGATCAGCAGTTCATCCTGTTTCGGCAACACGCTCCAACGCTGCTGAAGTTTGAGCAGATTCTTCAGCGACTTCATTTCGTTGCCGATCAATACACCGGCGGCCGCTTCGGCGATCTTCCCGCGCAGTGCGGCACTCAATTCACTCGACAGCGGAATCCGTCCGCCCATCCACCGGGGCACCGTATCGGGAGTGCCGGTGGCGCGTTTGACGTACGCCGCGTTGTCTTTGATGCGGACCAGCGAGAGCAGTCGCCCGGCGAACAAGAACTTGTCGCCGGGCTCCAGCTTGGACAAGAAACTCTCTTCGGCGGTCCCCAGCGTGGTCCCCGTGAGATACTTCACCGTCATCGAGGCATCCGAAACGATCGTTCCGATGTTCATCCGATGTGTCGTGATCGTTCGCCGTTCGGTGACTTGATAGCGGCCATCGACCAACTTGACACGATGATACTCCGGATACGCCGTCAGCGACGAACCGCCATGCACGACGAAGTCCAACACCCACCGCCATTCGTCGTCGCTCAAGGATTGGTAGGCGTAGCTTGATCTGATTTCATTCAACAACGCGTCGGATCGAAACCCGCCGCCGATCGCGATGGTGACAACATGTTGGGCGAGCACGTCGAGCGGTTTGTTGATCAACGGACGGGCTTCCAAGTGGCCTTTCTTGATCGCATCTTGCGCAGCCGCCAATTCAATCAGTTCGATCGCGTTGGTCGGCACAAATGCCAAACGACTCTCCGCGTCCGGCTGATGGCCGCTGCGACCGGCCCGTTGCAGCAGCCGCGCGGCACCCTTGGGGCTGCCGATTTGGATGACCAAGTCCACCGCGGTAAAATCGACGCCCAGATCCAAGCTGCTGGTACAAACGACGGCACGCAGCGATCCACCACGCAACCCGTCTTCGACCCAGCGACGAACCGAACGGTCCAACGAGCCATGGTGCAACGCGATCCGGCCGGCCCAATCCGGTCGCTGTGCGAGCAACTGCTGGTACCAGATTTCCGTCTGAGATCTCGTGTTCGCAAAGATCAAAACGCTGTTGACGCCATCGACCAATTCGGCCACTTGGGGAACCATCTTGGTCTCGATGTGTCCCGACCAAGGAAATCGATCGATCCGATCGGGGATCAACGACTGCAACTTCAGCCGCTTGCGTTTGTAACCCTGGACCAGTCGCACCTCTCTCCCGCCCTCGACGGCTTCGACGCCGACGAGTGATTCACGGGCCTGATCCAAGTTCCCCAGCGTCGCCGAGACGCCCCAACTGCGAATCGCGGGGTTGAGCCGACGGAGCCGGGCGAGGGCCAATTCGGTTTGGATGCCACGTTTGGTGCCGAGCAACTCATGCCACTCGTCGACGATGACGGCTTCGACACCGGCCAGTTGTTCCAATAACTTTTCGTGCGTCAGCATCAACGACAGGCTTTCCGGTGTGGTGATCAGCGCCGTCGGCAATCGCTTCAGTTGCCTTGCTTTCACGCTGGCCTTGCTGTCGCCGGTTCGGGATTCCAACCGCCACGGAATCTCCATCGCCTCCAGCGGTGAGCGAAGCGAACTTTCGGTGTCGCCGGCGAGGGCGCGCAGCGGAGTGATCCAGATCACCTTCAGCGGCGGAGGCCGTTTCGGATTCCATTTGGACCGGTCAGGATTCTCTCGCAGCCATTTCAGGATCGGCCCCAACCAAACCGCCAATGTCTTTCCCGTCCCGGTCGCGGAATGGAGCAGACCACTGGTCCCTTGCTGGTACGATCGCCAAACACCTCGCTGAAATCGAAACGGCTTCCAGCCTAGTGAGGCAAAGTAGCGGTCGACGGTGCGGGAGGGCGTTTCGTTTTCGCTCTTCAGCATCGCGTCAATCTTCCGGTAACAGCTCGAGTAAATCCGCCAA
>NZ_JBFHKV010001130.1:0-2670 GCF_041595215.1 Stieleria sp.
GGCGCAGAACATCCTCCGCACCTTGGGTGACGGATGCGAAGCAGCACACGGCACCGAAGGCCGTTTGCCGATGTTGGACCATCTGCTTTTCGACTGGGTCAAACAACAACCCGTTTCCCATTTGCTCCGTCCCCAATCATGTCGACCGAAGGGTTCCCCATCAGACGGCGACGGATTCACCGACAAATGGCTGCTCCGCGAGGGGATGCGAAATCGCTTGCCGGCGTGCGTCGTCGAGCGTCCCAAACAGCCGTTTGACGCGCCGCCGCTGGCCGACAGCTTGCTGCGTTGTCGCCGAATCAGAGACTACGTTCAATCCAAAATCGACGACCATCCTTTTTTTGATTCGGCCAAGGTTCGACAGACCTTGTCGAACATGCAGCACGCCAGCCGGGAAACCAAGACCGCCACCGACCCGCTATGGTGGATGCTGCTCTCCTCCACCGTCGCGTAAGCGTCCGGCTTGCGAGCACACGTTCAAGACACGCAACCTGACATGACCCGAATGCAACAACCAACTGCCGTCGAAACCCAGTGGTGGAAGACGTTTTATGACGACGTGGCCATGGTGGTGCTGGCCGATCAAGATCCCGACGTGATCCGAGATCAGGTCGACACCATCACACGCTTGACCGGCTTGTCGCAGGGACAATCGGCAATGGATCAGTGTTGCGGTCTGGGGCAACATACGCGCGAGTTGACAAGCCGTGGTGTCGACGTGATCGGCATCGACCAATCGCCACTCTACATCGACCATGCCAGGCGGCTCGCCCGCGAACGTCATGGCGGAGCGGAATTTGTGGTCGCCGACGCGCTGACGTATCAACACGCCCCACCCGTCGATGTTGTTTATAACTGGCACAGCAGTTTTGGTTACTCATGCGATGACGCGTGGAACCAGCAGATGCTTCACGCCGCGCGGCAATCGCTGCGTCCCGGGGGAACGATGTTGCTGGAGTTTCCCAACATGTTGCATTTGCTGGCCAACTTTCAAACGTCGATTTCCTCGACGCACCCTGGCGGCGTCTCGCTGACACGCACGTCTCGGATCTGCGCCTCCACCGGTACGTTGCGTCAGGTTTGGGAGTACCGCATGGACGACCGGTCGGTGCGCACCCATGAAAGTTCGCTGAGAATTTATTTGCCCGATCAGCTGATCCAAATGTTTCGCGACAGCGGATTTGTCGACGTGAATGCTTTCTCGCCCTGCGGCGGCACGCTGGCCGCCGATTCACCACGCTGCGTCATTGTTGGGAGCAATCCAAGTGTTCAATGATTTCATCCAACCCTACGAGGGTCAAACCGACGAAGCATTCCGGGCGGCGTTGTATGCCGGAACCGTGCTCGTGCTGCCGTCTTCGGAAACGACGCTGCGAATGCGCGACCATTGCTGGGATCGCGTTTGCCAAGTTTTTGGAGACGATCCCCGCAACGCCTCCAAACGCCTTTCCGGCGACCAACTGTTTCAGAAAGCCGGGCTGCTGCGACGCGAATTTTACGAATCCGATGTCTGTCGACAGGGGATCGCGGATCTGTTGCGGCAAACCGGTTGCGACTCAATACAACATCTTTGCGATCCCGTCCGATTGCGTGTCATCACCGAGGGCGGTCACCACAATCCCGCTGCGGCACCGGTTTATTATGCCCATCGTGACACGTGGTACTCCAACCCGCAGTGCCAGATCACCTGGTGGATGCCGTTGCATCCGGTATCCAAATCCGAGACGTTTTCGTTCCTGCCGTTTTACTTTGATCGAGCCGTGGACAACGACTCCGGTGGGTTCGATTATCGACAGTGGACATCCAAAGGCACCGATTTGAAGATCGGTTGGCAAGATGCCGAAGCCGGTCGCCGCGAACTCTATCCGCGATTGCGTGAATCGCTACCGCAGGCGCAGCGGATCGCGTTCGAGGCACAGGCGGGGGAGGTGATCGTGTTTTCCGGCCAGCATCTCCATCAAACCGTGCCGATCGAATCGGGCGAAACTCGACTGAGCATCGACTTTCGAACCGTTTGCTTGCCAGATCACGACAAGGGGTGGGGGCCGAAGAACGTCGACAATCGTTCGACCGGTGATGCATTGGCCGGACACATCCCCGTCTCGCCGGCGGATCGAGGACCATGACGGATCCGTTTTGGATTGAATTTGACCGGGTCGCGATCGAAGCTCCCGAACAAGTCGCGATCGAACAGGACGACTGTCGCCGCTGCAGCTATCGTGAACTGCAATCGATGTCGCGTGAAATCGCCGACTTGATCCATCGCGCGAACATCGCGCGGCAAAGCGTGATTGCCATTCGAATCGAAAAGTCGATCGAATACGTCGCCAGCCTGATCGGAATTTGGCGAGCCGGTTGCGCCGCGTTGCCGCTGCCTGACGTAATCCCCGAAGCGGTGCGAAACGCGAACGCTCGGCGGGCGGGGATCGCGGCAACTTTGCATCCCGATTCGTTGTCGACACTGGGAGTCAAATTAGAGGTCTCGTGCGATCGGTCCGTTCGGCAAGGCACCGAATTGGCGTACATCTTCTTCACGTCGGGATCGACTGGCGCACCGAAGGGCGTCGCGGTCACGCACCGCGGATTGGTGCCGGTCCTGAACGATCAGATCCAAGCGTTTCAGCTCGATCGAAAGACTCGTTCTCTGTTCTACCTTTCGATTTGTTTTGA
>NZ_JBFHKV010001131.1:0-2666 GCF_041595215.1 Stieleria sp.
ACGTGTCCAAAATCAGCGGCGGGGCGTCAGACGATTGACCGAGCGGATCGGGCACGGTGACCAGGACACGCGCCAAACGCGTCTGCTGATCCAGCGTGCCGATCATCCGCGCGATCTGCCCCACACGCTCGGTTCCCTCGGGCCACGAACCGGGGTTTCTCAGCCGTACGGTCGATGCCTGCGCGGTCGAATCTTGCGCGGGGGAATCAGCCGCTTCGGACGCTTCCCGATTGTTGGGTTTGGGGAATTCGATCCAGGGCAAGCTACGTACCGGGACGGCGGCCATCACCCAATACTCTTCGATGCCGACCAGTCGGGCCAGCTCATCGCCGGGTGAAACCTGCGAACCGACGTTGACCGAACGGCTCAGGATCTGGGCGTCGAAGGGGGCGCTCACGCGGGTTCGCTCCAGGTCCAACTCGGCCCGCTCGACCGCCGCCTTGGCCGCGTTGAACTCGGCTCGGATCGATGCGATTTGCGGCTCGCGCAGCACCAGCGAACGGTTGGCTTCGCCGATCGTCCCTTCCAACAAGGCGAGTTCTTTTTCGGCCAGACTCTGCCGCCCCTGCTCGATCTCCAAGGAGGCTTGGGCTTGCTCCAATTCACTCTTTCGGATCGACAGGGCGTTTTCGAAGTCGGCCGGATCGATGCGCAATAGTAGGTCACCTTCGCGGACCATTCCGCCGGGAACGAATCGGGGTGAAAGCTCGATCACTTGTCCGCTGACGCGTGGGCTGAGCACGATATCCTGGGCGGGCTGGACGGTACCGAGCACGGACAAGCGGGGACGGTATGTTCCGCGACGCGCCGTGATTGTTTCAACCAGCGCGGCCGACTTGCGGGTGGCATTGATCGTTTGCGCCGTCGGTTCGGTCCGATTGATCACGACGATGGCGGCCGCCGACGCGCCGAGGATCGCGAAACAAACGAGCACATTGGCGATCAAGCGGAGCCAACGCCAAACGGGGCGTCGTTGCGGGGCGTCATTCATTTGCATCGCGGGCGGGAAACGGCTCCACGGACCTGAGCAGTTGTTCCAGTTCGGAGGCCGGCTCCGGCAGCGACTCGATCTCCGAGCCGCCGTTCGCCTCCTCGACGGACACTTCTTCAGGCACAGCCAACCCCTGGAACTCTAACTGCTCTTGCGGACGGGTTTCAAAATCTCCGGCCAACGCCAGGTACAGCGCGACGCGGATGAGCAGTAAGTCTAGTCGGGCGGCCAACGTTTCGCGCTGCAATCTTTGTTCGGCCGTGGTCGCGCTGAGCACATCCAGGTAGTCGGCCTCCCTAAACAGGTAGCGTCGACGTAGCTGATCGGAGGCCTGTCTGGCATACTCCGATTGGGCTTCGAGATGTTTCAATCGTTCCAGCTGGTAGCGTTCCAGCGCCAGATTGTCCTCGACTTCGCGGAACGCGGTCAGCATGGTTTCGCCGTACTCGTTGAACCGCTGGCGAACCAAGGCGGCGGTGCGATCGATTTCGGCGCGTCGCTGTCCGCCGTCAAACAGCGGCGCGATCAATTGCCCGCCGATGCCGACAAACCAGTCGCGGAGCAGCGTTTCGGGGTGATCGGCGACGCTGAGCACCGATGCGCTCAGATTCAGTCGCGGGTAGCGGGCGCTGATCGCCGATGCCAGATCACGATCGGCGGCCATGAACGCCAGATAATCGCGGCGCACGTCGGGTCGGCGTTTCAGCAATTCCGATGGCAAGCCGGTGTCCGGCAGCGGCGGCAATCCGGGCAGTTCGGCCCCCGTGTAGAAGCTGGCTTGCTGGGGCAGCTGCCCACGCAGCACGGCCAACTGATGTTCCAGCACGTCGATTCGGGACTTGACCACCGCCGATTGCTCCAGGGTGGATTCGACCAATTGACGCTGCCGTAGCACGTCGGGGCCGCCGACTTCCCCAGAACCGAACTTCAGCTCTTGGGCGATCACGCCGTTGCGGTTGGTTTCAATCTGTTCCTCGACCAACGCCAATTGGGCGCGGGCTTCGATCAGCGAGAACCAGGTGCGGGCGATCTCGGCCGACAACGTTAGCGCGATCGCGTGATAGTCCGCAGCGGTCGCCGCCGCGCGAAGCCGTTCGGCCTCGACCCGCGATTCGATTTGCCCCCACAGGTCCACCTGGTAGGACGTATCGAGCCCCAACGTGTAACTGGTTTGATCGCTACCGGGACCAAAAACACCACCGATTTCCGCCACGCCGTCGATGTCCGGCCACAAGTCCGAGGCTTCGCGACGGGTCAGTGCCCGCGCCGCAGCTAACCGATTGAGCGCAGCCGCCAATGAAAAATTGTCGCCCAGCGCGGCGTCGATCTGATGGTCCAGCCCGGGGTCGTCAAACGTCGTCCACCAGCGATCGGGCGTCACCGCCGTTCCGCTGGCCGAGAAGGGCGGCGGAGACTCGGTCCGGAAGGTGCCCGCGACGTCCGGCCCGGCGCAGCCGGCTAACGACGAAAGAAGCATTAAGGCGGCCCACCCAAAGAGGCGGGTCCGGACTGGGGCGAGACTGATCATGGCCCAGATCTAGAATTCCCCGCGGGGTGGCGACAAGATCAATCGCTGCCCTGAACCCGGGCCTGCGGCGAGGGGACGCCCCCCTTCCAGCGAGACGGACACCCCGGCGCCCCCAACGCATCGACACCGCCCCCCATTGATAGCAAC
>NZ_JBFHKV010001132.1:0-2666 GCF_041595215.1 Stieleria sp.
GCCATCCCTATCATTCTGCCATCCCTATCATTCTGCCATCCCTATCATTCTGCCATCCCTATCATTCTGCCATCCCCATCGTTTTGGAATCCGCATCATTCTGCCAACCCCATTTCGCCGGGGCCGCCCTCTGGCGACGGCAGCGACGAGGTGGAGGGACCTATCGCTAGGTTTTCACGTGACGGCTGCACAGCAGTGCCGGCAACAACATCAGGTCCGCGACCAGGGCTGCGGTCAGGAGCAGAAACATCATCCAGGCGAATCGGCGGGTCGGCTCAAAGTCACTGAGTGCGAACACGAGCAATCCCAATCCACAAACGATCGTGGTTTGCGTGATCGCGCTGCCGCAGTGTTTGATCGTCTTGGCAACCGCATCTGCCGGTGGTGTGCCGCGGGACGTTGCGCGACGGCAATAAAGCAGGAAATGGACGGTGTCGTCGACCGCGATTCCCAATGCGACGCTGGCTGTCATCATCACTCCGATATCCAGTGGCTGGTCCAGCCATCCCATCAGGCCGAATAGCACGCAGATCGGGAACACGTTGGGAATCATCGCGACCAGACCGAGGCGCAGGCTGCCAAGCGCGACGATGATAACCACACCGATGACCAGCATCGCCGTGAAGAAACTGCCGATCAAGTCCCTGAGCAACATCTGTTGAGCGCTCTCGATCACCGGCATCACGCCCGTCACCGTCACCACGACATCCTGCCGGTCGACCGAGCCTCGATCGATGACGGCTTGGTGGGCGGCGGCCAAATCCGATAGGTAAGCCGACGCGTCGACGTGTTCAAATGCCGGCACACGCGTGGTGATCCTCCAGAGCTGCGCGTCCGCCGTTTCGCGCAAGTAACCCAATTCCGCCAACCGGACGCGATCCCGTTGAAACCGTTTCGTGATCACGCTCCGACGCAGCGAAGCGCGCAAGCTGTTGGATGTCGGCAACGACGGCAAGAACGTCAGCGCCGACGTCGCGCCGCGAGCCGGCGGTTGACTGGCCGCGGAGGCATGGATCTCGCGGATCAGCCGCAGCCGATCGAACAACGTCAACGACGACGCGGCGTCAAATCGGACGACCGTCTCCACCGGGATCAACGGTACGACCTCGGATTCCAACCAGCGGTGATCTTGGATGACCGGATGGTCGGCCGTCAGCAGATCGAACACTTCGACGGTGGTCCGCAACCGGGTCAGCCCCAGCGCCGCGAGCGTCATGATCGAGAGGCCGGCGACGGCAACCAGTGAACGGCGCCGGACCACGACGGAGGCCAACGCGGCCAACAAAGTTCCCGTCCAGCCTGACCGGTCCCGCCGGGCTTGGGGCCAACGTTGAAGCACGCCGGGAAGGGTCAGCAACATCAGCAGCGTGGTCAGTAAAACACACCCCGCCGAGATCAACGCGAATTGCCGCACCGCCGAGATCTCGCTGACCAACAGGGACAGCAGTCCTGCGGCGGTTGTCATCGCCGACAACAGACACGGTTTCCAGCCGATGTTCAACATCCGTTCCGCCGCCCCGGCCACACCGTGCGCGTTGACTTCATCGCGGTAATAGTTGCACAGATGAATGCCGGTCGATGCGGAAAGAACGAACACCAGCGGCGACATCACCACGAACACCGCGTTCATGTTGCGTCCGGTGAAGTGGACCAGCGAGAGCGCCAGTTGTTCGCCGAAGAACCCGACGCCCAAAACCAACAAGATCATCCGCCAGGAACGCAGGAACAGACAGCACAGCAGAACGATCACTGCAGTCGACGGCAGCGAAAGCCAGAGCATTGAATCCACACTCGCGTCATCGATCGCTTGGCCGATCACCGGGGTTCCCCCCAGGTGATACTCATCGGCGGAGAGTTCGAGATCGTTTTGCAACACGGATCGGATCATGTTGATGGCCGAATCGCGGCGGACCGCCCCGTTGGCCGTCAACACCGCGATCGCGCAACTCACATCGCGGGGGCCGATCAACGACCCGCGGAGACGCTCGATCGCGCGCTCACGACTCAGTTCCAGCGGCGGCGATTGCAGTGCGGCGACCGACGAACGGCTGGACAGCACGCGATCAAACAGTGCCTCGGGGTGGACGTTTGCGTGTCCGCCGTCGGCGTGCGAGAGCGCCGCGACAAACTGGTCCAACCGCGGGTCGTCGACGGTGCAGCCTTGCCAGGAGACCAGGATGACGTCGTGCGTGCGAAAGTCGTTGACGAACTGGAAAAACTGGCGCCGATCTTCGCTGTCCGGCGGAATCCACATGACCGGCGAGTTGAACATCGCCTCCAAACTGCGGCCGGCCCCGACGACGACGAGCGGTGCGAGGACGAGCATCAACCCCAGCGCGATCAGACTGCGACGAAAAAGAGTCAAACGCATTGCGGGGCTGGAGGGGGCTGGACGAGACGGTGCACAGGGATGGTGGAGTTTAGCCTTTAGGCGATTCTCGGTCGCTGCTTGGGACGCCGATTGTATAAGTGACGGAAATCAAGAAGTAGCAGCGCAGGCCTAGAATCGCCCACGGAAGGTCCGCGAGGCGATCCCGATAGGGATCTCAGCAAGTAGCCGGCGGTTTGAGCGCAGCGAACACCGCCGGGAGAGCGTAAAACGCGCGTCGACGATCCCGGAGGTGATCGCAGCAATCTCGCTGCGACCCCGTCGGGGTCGGCGTCAC
>NZ_JBFHKV010001133.1:0-2664 GCF_041595215.1 Stieleria sp.
CCAGGTCGAACTGGTTTCGTTCACCGTCGACCCGGAGTTCGATACGCCCGAGGTGCTGGCCGAATACGGCACAAGAGCCGACGCCGATTTCCAGCACTGGCACTTTCTGACCGGCGACCGTGCGACCCTCTGGGATTTGAGTAAAGACGGGTTCAAACTGGACGTCCAATCCGGCCGGGACGCGACCAATCTGATCACCCACAGTTCGCTGTTTGTCCTGGTCGACCAAGATTCAAAAATCCGCGGTTACTACGAAGGCCTGTCACCGGAAGCGAACCAGAAACTTCGCGACGACATCAGCGCGTTGTTGGACCAACGAGACCCCAGTCGACTGGAACGCATGCCCGAAATTTCCGTCCCACGCGATATCCGCGATCCGGCATGGCTGCAACCGCGGGCCGAAGCCCAGCGGGCGCTGGCATCCGGCTACGAAGTGACCTGCGATTTCCAATTCACCGACGACCTGTCGTCCAGCGGCATCACGTTCAGCGACAAGGTCGTCGAGGACGTCAAACGCGACTTCAAATCGGCCCATTATGATCACGGCACCGCGGTGGCGGTCGCCGACGTCGACCAGGACGGGCTGCTGGACATCTATTTTGTCTGCCAATTGGGAAGCAACGAACTGTATCGCAACCTGGGTGGCGGGAAATTCGAGAACATCACCGAGTCGGCCGGTGTTGCCGTCGCCGACGAGGTGTCGAGTGGGGCGTCGTTCGCCGACGTGGACAACGACGGAGACGCGGACCTTTATGTCACCCGCATACGTGCCGCCAATCGATTGTTCCTCAACGATGGAACGGGAAAATTCGAAGACGTTTCCGAGCGCTCGGGGCTCGACCACGTCGCACACTCCTCCGCGGCGGTGTTCTTCGACTATGACCGTGACGGCTTGCTGGACCTTCTGCTGACCAACGTCGGAAAGTTCACAACCGAAGAGCGCGGTCCAGGCGGTTACTACCTGTCACACAAAGCAGCCTTTACCAGCCACCTGTTCCCGGCCCGTGCCGAACCCAACATCCTGTTCCGCAACTTGGGCGGCGCACGGTTTGAAAACGTGAACGATCAAGTCGGATTCAAAGATGTCTCTTGGTCCGGGGACGCGACACCGATCGACGGCAATGACGACGGTTGGCCCGACATCTACCTGCTCAGCATGCAGGGGCACGACCAGTATTTCGAAAACCAGCAAGGAAAAGGCTTTGTCAACAAGAGCCGGGAATTGTTTCCCGCCACCGCCTGGGGCTCGATGGGTGTCAAGGTGTTTGATTTCAATCGAGACCAAAAGCTGGACCTTTACGTCACAGACATGCACACCGACATGGTCCATAATGTGGCTCCCGGAGACGAAAAGAAGAAGATGACTCGGAACCTGCCGGTTTCGATGCTGGGCACCGATGGCAATCACATCCTCGGAAATGCGTTCTATTTGAAGAGCGAATCAGACGCTTACACCGAAGTGTCCGACGAAATCGGCGCGGAAAACTACTGGCCTTGGGGCATCAGCGTGGCCGACCTGAATGCCGACGGGTTCGAAGACGTCTTTGTGACGGCAAGCATGAGTTACGATTTCCGCTACGGCATCAATTCCGTGCTCTTGAACGATCACGGAAAACGATTCTTGGACAGTGAATTCATCTTGGGTATCGAACCACGAGCCAAGGGGACGGCCCATCTGTGGATGACATTGGATTGCGACGGAGCCGACGCGGGGCACCGACTTTGTGATGGCCGCAGCGGCAAACTGCAAATCTGGGCGGCCATCGGGTCGCGCAGCTCCGTCGTGTTTGACCTCGAAAACGATGGTGATTTGGACATCGTGACCAACGATTTCGGCGGCTCCCCGATGGTCCTGACCAACAATCTGACCGACAAACACGACATCAACTACCTGCAGGTAGAATTAATCGGAAAACAGTCCAACCGCGATGGGCTCGGTTGCTTGGTGGATGTCCAATTGTCGGATAAAAACCTGATCGCGGTCCATGACGGAAAATCGGGCTACCTGGCGCAAAGCCGAATGCCGATGTATGTCGGCTTGGGGGACGCGACGCAGGCCGATCAAATCACCGTCACCTGGCCTTCGGGAATCGTGCAGACGGTCGAAGGTCCCATTCAATCGAATCAAAAGCTGACCATTGTCGAAGACGGCGAAACCACGAAGTGACGACCTCGCAGCCCCGGCATCGATTTCGATGACCGTCGCAAAGCTCGTGTTCGCGCCCGTTGTCCTGGCCATCACCATCGCCTCCACCGGCTGCTCTCCGTCCTCACCGCCTCCGCCGGGCAAACCGATGGAAACGCTGGTTCCCGCGGTGGAAAAGAACAGCGATTCGAAGACGCAGTACCCGACGCAATGGCTGGGGGGCCAAACCCTGACCGTCGCCCCGGGCGTCCACGTGCTCGGGGAAATCAGCCCCAGCGCCGTGCACGCCATCGAAACCGACGACGGCATCATCCTGATTGACTCGGGCGGCGACGAGCAGGCGCGCGGAGTGCGTGAATCATTGCTGTCGGTCGGTTTGCGGCTGGACGATGTGCGCTATGTGTTGATCACCCACGCACATTACGACCACGTGTTCGGCGTCAACAAGATCCGCGAGATGTCGGGCGCGACCGTCGCTGCAGGCAAGGACGATTGCGACGTCCTGCGCAGCGCGGATC
>NZ_JBFHKV010001134.1:0-2661 GCF_041595215.1 Stieleria sp.
GACCCCGTCCGGGGTCGTGGTGGGGATCGAGGGCGTTGCCCGGAGGTGGCGCTGCGCTGACCTCCGGCTACTCGCTGTGATCCCTTCGGGATAAGGACATCGCTTCCGTGCGGAGGAACGTCGCCGTTTTGATCTCTCGTGGCTCCCTCAGTGATCGGCAGACCTAAGGCTCGCCCTCCCTCGCTGCGCTCGATCCTCCCGCAGACGGGAGGGTTACTTCTTAACTTGATGCGTATGCCCCTCGCTGCGCTCGGCCGCCCTGCCAAGGAGGGCGATTCAGGAGGCGTCGATACCTGCGCCAGCAAGAAGGATGGCATCGAAGCCAGTTCTGAGTGATAGAGCAGGTGATTTGGGTGGTCTGGGCGAGTTTGCTTTTCGGCTCTTTTCGCGGTGACGTGGTCGGCAAGGTTTGACATACTCGGCGATCGATAGAGGCTCTTCCATCCTGGTCGGATTCCAATGCCGTGATCTACGCCGAATCTCCCGCCCTGGAAATCGTCAACCTGCGCAAGCACTACCGGCGGATCGAAGCGTTGCGTGGCGTGGATTTCGAACTCGGTCGCGGGGAATGCCTCGCTTTTCTCGGGCCCAACGGTGCCGGGAAAACGACGCTGATCCGTGCGTTGGCCGGACGAACGCGACCGACCGAGGGGACGATCAAGGTGTTCGGCCACCCGATCGATTCGATCGGAGCCCGTCAGGCACTCGGGTTGGTTCCCCAAGATCTGGCACTTTACGGAGACCTGACGACGCGCGAAAACCTGATGGCGTTTGGCAAGTTTCATGGCGTGCCGCGCCGCGAACTGAAAAAACGCATCGACTGGGCGCTCCAATGGACGGGATTGACCGACCGCGCCAGAGACCTGGTGGGTGGTTTCTCGGGAGGCATGAAGCGGCGTGTGAACCTCGCTTGCGGGGTGTTACATCAGCCCAAGATCATCTTGTTGGATGAACCGACCGTCGGCGTCGATCCCCAAAGTCGCGAACGGATCTTTACGATGCTGGATCAGCTGAGTGACGAGGGGGCTTCGATTCTGTTGACGACGCACCATCTGGACGAAGCGGAACAGCGAAGCGATCGGATCGTGATCTTGGATCAAGGCCGCGTGATTGCCGACGGGACCATCGATGAATTGGTGTTGAGCACCGTCGGGCATTCACGGCTGGTTCGAGTGCGTGTGGATCGCCCGCTGACCGCGCCGGTGACGGTGCCCGGCGATGGCGGTCAACGCCGGACGGTTCACGTCGGTGAAGCCGGTCGTGACCTGATCGAAACACGGATCGACGATGTCACCGTCAATTTGGGGCCGTTTTTAAAGGCGGTCCAGCACGGTGGCTACGTGGTGTCTGACATGGAGGTACAGGCGCCTTCGTTGCATCACGTCTTCCTGCATCTGACCGGCAACGAACTGAGGGATTAGAACGCTCGTGATTTGGACGATCATGCAACTCAGTCTGCGGCGACTGCTACACAATCGGATCGAACTTCTGTTGACGTTCGTGGTCCCGATTGCGTTCTTCAGCGTGTTTGCGTTGATCTTCGGAAACGGGATCGGCAGCGGAACCACGCCGAAGGTGAAGGTGGTGATTGTTGACGAGGTTCAATCGCCAGACAGCACCGCGATCGTCGAATCGTTGCGCAACAGCGCCGGTCTGCGATTGATGAACGATGATGCACAAGACGAAGCATTAAGCCTTCACGACGCGTCGGACATGGTTCGCCATGGCAACGTGACCATCGCCATTGTGCTCAAACCGGGACAGGGCGAAGCGATCCGATCGGATTTGCTTGCCGACGCGTCCGACCAGGTCGCCGGCCAGGTCGTGTCGGCGTTGGTGGGGCGTGAACTGGTGATCGCCAAGACGCGACAAGCGGCCAGGGCGCGGCGGACGATGGTGCGCCGTCCCCCCACCGGTGAGGCGACGGCGGTGCCCAACCAACTCGTTCGACAGCAGTCTGTCGTTCCGGCGGAATCGTTGGACCCGTCCGAACTGGTGCAGATCGTGGACGTCATTGGAGAGGACAAGGCGAACCCGGTGGTCAGCATGTATGCCGCCGGCATCGCGGTGATGTTCTTGCTGTTCGGTGCCACCGGCGGTGGCGGTGTGTTGCTGGAAGAACGCGAGAACACGACGTTGGATCGATTGTTGTCGACTGAATTGACGATGGATCAACTATTGTTGGGGAAATGGTTCTACCTCACCGCACTGGGATTCGTGCAGGTGTGTGTGATGTTCGTCTGGGGACAATACGTTTTCGGAATTGACTTGCGCGGGCACCTGGACGGGTTCGTGATGATGACCCTGGTGACCAGTTCGGCCGCAGCCGCGTTCGGTTTGTTCCTGGCGACACTTTGCAAGACGCGCGGGCAGCTCAATGGGCTGTCGGTGATTTTGATTTTGACGATGAGCGCGCTCGGCGGGTCGATGGTGCCCCGGTATGTGATGAGCGAACGGATGCGAGAACTGGGGCTTTGGACCTTCAACGCGTGGGCGCTGGACGGGTACGACAAAGTTTTTTGGCGTGATCTGCCTGCCGATGCATTGCTGCCACAGCTAGCGGTGTTGATGATTGCCGCAGTAGGGTTTCTACTTGTCGCTCGGGCGCTCGCGATACGATGGGAATTTGATTGACCCCGCGGCGCCGAAGCCTCTCCCATC
>NZ_JBFHKV010001135.1:0-2656 GCF_041595215.1 Stieleria sp.
GATCAACCTGCGGGTGCCCGCCGAAGCCCGGATCGAGATCGCTGCGGACGACCAGTATGAATTGTTCGTCAACGGGCACGCGATCGGCACGGGCCAATCGTCTCGGACCGTCGACGAGTATGACGTCAGCGAGTATTTCGAAGTCGGACGCAACATCGTCGCGGTGAAGGTCCGTAACCGTCGCGGCGACACCGCCGCACTTGCCGCTCGCGTTTCGGTCCGGCCTGAAAATAGCGACAAATGGTTCACCTTTAGCTCCGACGCCTCCTGGAAAACCAGCACCGACGACAGCGAACTGTGGGAAACCGTCGTCTTCAACGATCGCTTGTGGGGATCCGCGGCGGCCTTCGGACCGCTCGGCGACACCGCCCCGTGGGATCGCGTCGAAACCGAACCCGAACGCTCCGTTGCCGCATCATCCAAACCCGCCCCTTCCGCGCCTCCGACTCCACCGGCACCGATCGCCGCCAGCACCGGCCGATCGATCATGGCGTCCGGTGGACTGGCCGGACCAAACCAACCGAACCAAACGCCCCCTCCGGCCGCACCCACGACCCAACAGCGGGAACGGTTTCAAATCCAAAAAGGCTTCGGCGTCCAACGCATTCTGTCCGACGACAAGATCGGATCGGTGATCGCGATGACCTTCAACGAATTCGGCCACCTGTTGATCTCCAAAGAAAACGGGCCGCTGCTGCTGGCCTATGATGACAACGACGACGGTGTCCCCGAAACGGTTCGCACGTATTGCGACAAAGTGAAATCATGTCAGGGCATTCTGGCACTCAACGGCCAAGTGTTTGTCACCGGCGATGGCCCCGAAGGCCCGGCGTTGTACAAGTTGTCCGACAGCGATCGCAACGGAACGCTGGAGAAGGTTGAAGCGATCGTCAAATTCGTCGACGCGGCCGGTCGCCCGGCACGTCCCGGTGAACACGGTCCGCACGGTTTACGATTGGGTCCCGACGGCATGATCTATGTCGCACTGGGAAGCCACGTGCAAGCGGTCGGTGAAATCGGCGACGGACAAACCTATCGCGATGCCTACGAAGGCGACTTGCTGCCGCGTTACGAAGACCCCGCCGGTCACGGCCAAGGCATCAAGGCGCCCGGCGGAACCATCGTTCGAACCAACATCGACGGCAGCGTCATTGAACGCGTCGCCGGCGGACTGCGAAACCCCTACGACATCGTCTTTCATTCCGGCGGTGCCATGTTCGTGCACGATGCCGACATGGAAGCCGACGTCGACACCGCATGGTATCGTCCCAACGCCGTCTTCGATGTCACCGAAGCGGGTGAGTTTGGCTGGCGAACCGGTTGGGCGAAATGGCCCGAGTACTATTACGACCGCCTGCCCGACATGCTCGACACCGGACGCGGCAGCCCGACCGGAGGCGTCTGCTACGAACACTACGCGTTTCCCGTCCGTTACCAAAACACACTGTTCCTGGCCGACTGGAGCGAAGGACGCATCCTGAATGTTCGTCTGAAACCACGTGGGGCGAGCTTTGTGGCCGACAGCGAAGTCTTCCTGCAAGGCCAACCGCTGAACGTCACCGACTTGGAAGTCGGCCCCGACGGCGGGTTGTATTTCTGTACCGGAGGCCGGTCGACCGCCGGTGGCGTCTACCGCGTCATCTACAAGGGCGAGGTGCCCGACCGGATGAACAAACTCGGGACGGGAATCGCCGCCGCCATCCGCCAACCGCAAGTCGAATCGGCATGGACGCGTCAAAAGATCGCCTCGATCAAAAGCGAACTCGGTGACAGCTGGAACCAACTGGTCGCCGGAGTTGCCTACAGCGATGACAACCCGCCGGACTACCGTGTCCGCGCGATGACGCTGATGCAACTGTTCGGCCCCATCCCCAGCGAAGACCTGTTGCTGGAACTCAGTCAAGCCGAAAGCGAACTCGTGCGTGCGAAGTCCGCGCTGATGCTGGGCCGAGCCCCGGGGCCGCGCGGTGAAAAACGCCTTGCGGAACTTTTGGTAGACGACGCACCGGCAGTCCGACGGGCTGCATGCGAAGCGATGCTGCGAGGCAACATCACGCCCGAAGACGTCGACGGTCTGTTTGAGGTGATCGCAAGCGGTGACCGGACGCTGGCGTTCGTCGGCCGCAAGCTGCTCGAACGAATGCCCGCCGAAACCTTCCGCGACGAAGTGCTCGGCACCGACAAGACACGCGTCGCCATCGTCGGCATGCTCGCATTGGTCGACGTCGACCACAGTGAAAAAACAGCCTTGGCGGTCTTGGAACGCTGCAGCGAAATGATGACCGGATTCCTCAGCGATGCCGACTTCATCGATGTCTTGCGGCTCTGTCAGGTGACGTTGCATCGCAGCGGCCTGGATCCCGCAAAGGTCGCCCCGCTGGGCGCACAGATCGCCGAAGAGTTTCCTGCGGGCGAACCGAGAATCAATCACGAAGTCATTCGGCTGGCCACGTACCTCAGTTCCGAATCCTTGGCCGATCGCGCGATCGAGTACCTGGAATCCGACGCGCCGCACGAGACGCGCACCCTGGTGGCGATGTGCTTGCAATCGATGTCCGACGGATGGAACGCGAAACCACGCTTCGCGATCCTCAAGTTCTTTGAAAAAGCGGCCAACCGATCGACCGCCGGCTCGCTGCCGATGTACATGACCAAC
>NZ_JBFHKV010001136.1:0-2651 GCF_041595215.1 Stieleria sp.
CGAGTGCTTCGGCCAGCTGTTGGCCGATCCAGCAGGTGGCTTCGTCGCGGTTGCATTGGGAGAGCTGTTCGCGGCTTCTCAGGCTGGCCGGGTCCATGACGGCTGGATGCGAGTTGAGAGCGTCAACGATGTCCAGGATCGCGTTGCCGTCCTGTTGATCGCGATCCAGAGCAGTCAAGCCCCGAACCACGTCGTGCAGGGTTCCGCCGGGCACATACTGCATGCATAACAATCGGATTCCCTTTTCCGAAACCACCTCTTCGGAAAAGACCGGGACGATATGGGAATGTTCCAGACGGGCCATCGTGCGCCCCTCGTGGCCCAAGTCGGCGGTGATCTTGAGTGCCACGTCGCGGTCGAGCGAGCGTTGCCGTGCCAGGAAAACTTTGCCGAACGATCCCTCGCCGGCCAAGCTGATCAGTTCAAAGTCGCCGATGCAACTTCCCAGCTTCGAAAACGCCGCAGCGAGCCGCTGGGATCGTGAGATCATCTTCGGCAGACTTGGAGTGAATCCGCTTCGCGTGTCCGATTGCACACGTGATTGTGGCGTGGTTGACTTGATTTCCGAGCGAAAAGGCCGAATCAGTTGCGTCGTCATCTAGCTCTCCAATCGGCAACGTTATCGCGAATTGAGGTTTTGACGGTGCCTGAACAGGGATTCTGAATCGTCAACCTGCATTAGAAAAACTGAAGTCTTCGAGCCGCCTCGCGAATGCCCGCTGTTGAGATGATCGTGGCGTCAAAACGGATGTTGCGTGGAAAAAGATTAAAAAGAATAGAGCGATGGGAAACTGCTTCGTTGACGCTTCGGTTTGCCGACACGCCGCAGGGTCTTGCGCGTGCAGGCCAGCGTGTGGAGGGCAACGTGTGGAAGCCAGCGCGGTAATCTCCGCGACGCCGTTGGATTCGGGGGCTATCATAAGCGGATGGCGCTGCAAAGTTCCGCGCCGTTTTCCTCCTCGGATTCCCGCCTCGCCCCCGACATGTTCAGACATTTTCTGCAAGCCTGCTTCGTCGCCTGTTGTGTTTCCGTTTCGGTCGCCTCGGAATCGCGTCCCAATCTTTTGTGGCTCTCCTGCGAAGACATCAGTCCACACCTGGGATGTTACGGAGACCCACACGCGATCACGCCGAACATCGATCGATTGGCCAGCGAGGGCGTTCGATACACGCACGCGTTTACGACCGCCGGTGTGTGTGCGCCGTGTCGCAGCGGGATCATCACGGGCATGTATCAAACGACGCTCGGGACACATCACATGCGATGCACGGCGACCCTGCCGGATTCGATCCGTCCGTTCCCAACCTATCTTCGCGACGCCGGCTACTTCTGTACGAACAACTCCAAACAGGACTACCAATTCAAGACACCCCGCGAAACCTGGGACGTCTCTTCGGGCAAGGCCCATTGGCGTGACCGGGACGATGACGACACGCCGTTCTTCGCCGTTTTTAATTTCACCGGTTGCCATGAGTCCGGCATCGCAAACAAAAGCAAGTACCAATCGGTGACTGAGGTTCTGACCGACGACCAGCGTCAAGATCCGGCGACGTTGCAGTTGCCGCCTTACTACTGCGATACGCCGGTGACGCGCGAAGATTGGAAACGCAACTACGAACTCATCACGGCGATGGACCACTGGGTCGGCAAGCTGATCGACCAATTGAAACAGGACGGTCTGTACGAGAACACGATCATCATGTTTTGGTCCGATCACGGCGTCGGACTGCCGCGGGCGAAACGCTGGTTGTACGATTCCGGCACGCACATTCCGCTGGTCGTGAGGATCCCGAGAGCGTATCGCGTCGACGGACAGGGCACTCCCGGTGAGGTCTCCGACCGGCTGGTCAGCTCGATCGACTTTGGTCCCACCGTCTTGAACCTTGCCGGGCTGGATGTCCCCTCCCACGTGCAGGGGCAACCGTTTCTTGGCACCCATCTGCCGCCTGCACGGCAATACGTTTATGGTGCCCGCGACCGGATGGATGAACGCTACGACATCATCCGCATGGTGCGCGACAAACGCTTTCGTTACCTCCGCAATTTTGAACCGCTGAAAACCTATCACCAGTACATCAACACCTGCGAAAAAGGTGCCACGATGCGTGAGTTGCGGCGGTTGCATGACGCCGGCGACTTGACGGCCGAAGCGGAATACTATTTCTCGCCGACCAAACCCGTCGAGGAACTCTACGATTGCGTGGCCGATCCACACGAAGTCAACAATCTGGCGGGAAACAGCGACTATGCCGATGTGTTGAAACGCATGCGTGCTGCACAAACCGAGTGGATCAGCGAAACGGGTGACTTGGGGTTGATCCCCGAAGCGATCATCGCCGAACGGGCGAACGAACTGGGAAGTGAATACGCGATCCTACGACAAGCCGACGCGGAACAGTACAACGCGCAACTCGCCGACATCGCGGTCGCCGCTTCCAACGGACCGTCGGCTCTCAAGAAGCTCGTTGATTCGGCCGAGGATCGCGATAGCGTGATTCGCTATTGGGCGGCCACCGGCATCGGCAATCTGGGCGTGGCGGCAAAGGCCGCGGCGGCGGATGCGATGAAGACGTTGTTGACCGATTCCTCCTCGGCGGTTCGTACCGCGGCCGCACGAGCGCTGTGCCGGATGGAGTTGCCCGAACAAGCG
>NZ_JBFHKV010001137.1:0-2646 GCF_041595215.1 Stieleria sp.
GCCGTCGGACGCGCGATTGACGTCGAACCCGCCTGCGATCTCCTCTCCACCGTTCGCTCGATCACGACCGAACTGAGTCGACGAAAACGTTCCCCAGGCGTCGACCAAACGCAAATCGTCGCGCTCGAAACATTTATTAAATCACTCGCCAAGCTGCCCCGAGCAACCAAGATCGAAGTGATGCCCCCGGCCGATCCCCGACAAACGACTGCGGCCTCGATCCTCAATGGCGGCTTCGAACTCGATTCGATCCGCTACTGGAATTCCGTTTCCGGCGCAAAGTGGGAAACCACTCCTGGGTTTGCGTCTTCCGCCAGAATCAGCCCCGAGGCGCACTCGGGAAACCGCTCGCTGAAGATCACCGCGACCGCTGCGGACCCCGACGGTGTCGCCGACGCCTCGGGACGTACCGGCCAGGAGTTTTCCGTCGTTGCCGGTCAACCGTATGCGCTTTCGTGTTGGGTCAAAGCCGACCAACTTGCTGACGGCGCGATGCGAATTCTGGGGCCCGGCGAGGAGACGCTGATCGAATTCGATTCGGGCAGTTACTCCTGGCGTCGCGTGGTTGCACCGTTTCAGGTGACGCAAACCGCGGACGGCCGACGCGTTGATGCCGGCACCATCGTCCCGGTCCGGATCCAGATCGTCGCCAGCGGAGCCGGAACGCTGTGGCTGGACGATCTCGCGTGCCAGAGCAAGCCGTAGTCGCGAAGGGCATGCAGTGCATGCCGACGGAGTGATTCTCGTTAGCGTTAGCGGCAGGGCGCGAGCGGTGTAGGGCATGCTGTGCATGCCGACAGAGTGATTTCCGTTAGCGTTAGCGGTAAGGCGCGAGCCCAATGCCGATACGTGGAAGCACGTCCCACAGTCCCCTCGACCCCGGACGGCAACGCTGTGAAGCATTTTTTAGCGGTAGGGCGCGAGCCCTCCGATGTTTCGGGAACGATGAGGGACCGGAGGGCTTGCGCCCTGCCGCTAACACCTCGTCAAACGCAGGGAATAAATGCTTCACTGCATTGCCCTTCGGGGTCGCAGCGAATCAGTCCGCCGGCGGTGTGGCAGTCTGCGTACGTAATGGAGTTGATGGGTGAGCTTGAGCGTGCGGGCTGGCTGGGTCCGAGGGCGCCGACGTCATTTGCTTCGACACCCTTCGGGGTCGCGTCTGACGGGGAATCGAATGTCCGGAGGTGTCGCTTCGCTCACCTCCGGCTACTGGCTTGGACCCCGGCGGGGTCATGCCCCGCGCCAATACCGCTAATCATCTCCTCTCTTTTTTCAGGTTTTGTTTCAGGGGTTTCACCGCGGCTGCCGCAGGGTCGTGTGTCAGGCAACTCACCCGATTCAAAAAACACTCCACCGAGACAAAACCATGAAACGCCAAATCCTCTGCACCGTCGCCGCCGCCACCCTGTTCACCCTCGCCCTGGCGGCTTCGCCCGCTGAAGTTTCCGCCCAATCGGCCGGATCTTGGGTCGACATCGCCCGCGGACGTGCCGGAGCCGGTGCCAACGCAAGCGGCATGATCCAAATCGCCAAAACCCGCAGCAGTTCGAAAAACGGAGTCGATTTCGGTCACGGATTCGCCCTCGGAGCCGGCCCCAACGGGATCGCCCTGAGTAATTCGATCGGTGTCGGCGGCGGCCAAGCCGGGGCGGCCCACAACGTTCAACTGAATCTCGGACGCGGCGGTGCCCACGTCAGCCACGGCGGAGTGGTCACCCAGGGCGGCAACCGACGCGTGATCAGCGGCGGACACACCGGCACGTCGGGCGGCCAAGTCTACGGCGGCAGCCATTCGACCGGCTACGGACAACACACCAAAGCGTACTCCAAGAGCCACACGCGACAGTGGGGTGGCCAGGTTTATCAAGGTCAGGTTTATCAAGGCCAGGTCTATCAAAGCCAACCCAACGCGACCAATTCCCGCTCGACGCCCACCCGAGTCATCCGTAGCGGCGGGATCCGAATGTTCGGCCGCTAAACGAAACACGACCGCCACCAAGCCTCCGACCTCGGTCGGGGGCTTTTTTGCGTTGGCATTGAAGGAGGTAGCGGAACGGCGCGAGCCGTCCGGTTTGACGTTGAACGACCGGAGGGCTCGCGCCCTACCGCTAACAAACAATACCCCGATTGGTTTGAAGGTAGGAGACATTGGGCTCGCGCCAGCGTCTGGGCGCCGACGCCGACGACAACGACTTTCAAATCACCCCTGCTTTCGTTCCGTTCGTTTCCAAACCCCGACTCCATTTGAGGACTTGACCCATGGCCCTTCGACTCTTCAGCGGCACCGCCGCAACCCTGCTCGTCGTGTTCGCCGTCTTTGCCCAATCGCCACCTGCGGCCGCCGAGCCGGAACCGGATCTGACCCTCACACCCGTGCCGGAATTACTGCGTCTGCATCTACCCATGCTGGGTAAAAAACGCGGCGTGCTGGTCGAATCCGTCACCGCGGGATCGGCCGCGGCCGGCACCGGACTTCGTGCCGGCGACGTCATCTTGGAAGCCGGCGGGCGGGCAATCACCGCCGGCGATGCACTCCAGCAGCCGGACCCGGCGTTTCCGATCGTGGTGCTGCGCCGCGGCCGCGCGCGGGTGCTACACCCTGGGGCCATGGAAAACGGCTTCTTGAACCAGATGTTTGCGCCC
>NZ_JBFHKV010001138.1:0-2640 GCF_041595215.1 Stieleria sp.
CGGGTTCCGTCAAGCGGGTCACCGTCGACCTTTACGGCTCGTTGGCCAAGACCGGGAAGGGGCATGGGACCGATGTCGCGGTGCAACTGGGATTGTGTGGTCACGACCCGACGACCATCGAAGTGGAGTTGATCGCCCCGTCGATCCGCGAGATCGCATCCCGCCGAACGATTCAGCTGGGCGGTCACGAGGTTGTTTTTGACCCAACCACCGACATTCGATTTCATTTTGACAAGCAGCTTCCCGAACATCCCAACGGGATGCGCTTCACTGCGGTGCTGACTGATGACGAACAGCAAGCCGCTGTTTTCTACTCCATCGGTGGTGGCTTCATCGTCAAGGCGGGCGACGAAGCGTCGACGAACGACTCGGTGAACCTTCCCTTTCCCATTGACTCGGCGCGCGACCTGATGGGTCACTGCGATCGGCAATCCCTTCGCATCAGCGAGGTCGTCATGCAGAACGAGCGGGCGTGGCGGGATGACGCTGCGATTCAACACGGGTTGGCCGCGATACGGGACACGATGTTGGACTGCATTCATCGCGGATGCTTAACCGATGGCGTCCTTCCCGGCGGCATCAATGTTCATCGACGCGCCGCTGCAACGGTCCGCCGCCTACTCGGTCGCGAGTGTCCGACGGATCGAAAGGAGTTTCTCGCCGCGATTCACCAACAGCCAAGAGACTTTCAACGTGTCATGGCTTGGGTCAGTTGCTTTGCCTTGGCGGTGAACGAAGAGAACGCGGCATTCGGACGAGTGGTCACGGCGCCAACCAATGGTGCCGCGGGCGTCATTCCCGCCGTGTTGATGTATTTCGAATGTTTCTGCGACACGGCAGCCGACGCATTCATCGATTTTCTGCTGACGGCGGCGGAGATTGGATGCATCTTTAAAAAGGGTGCAACGATCTCGGCGGCCATGGGTGGCTGCCAAGCCGAGATCGGTGTCTCCTCGGCCATGGCTGCCGCGGCGCTCACCGAAGGACTCGGCGGTTCATCGCGTCAAGCAACAATGGCCGCCGAAATTGCCATGGAACACCACCTCGGGATGACCTGCGATCCGATCGGCGGACTGGTTCAGATCCCCTGCATCGAACGCAATGCCTTCGGCGCAATCAAAGCCATCACCGCGTCGCAAATCGCGCTGGATCGCAACCCCGATGATGCCCGCGTGTCACTCGACGACGTGGTCCGCACGATGTGGGAAACGGCACAGGACATGAACTCAAAGTACAAAGAGACCTCCGAAGGCGGCTTGGCCAGCCAGATCTCCGTCAACCTCAGCGAGTGCTGAACGAGACTTCGCAACCCCGCCGTCTTTTTGGTAATCGAGGCCACGATTCTCGCGGCAGGGATAGGGGTCAAAAAATGGGTTGGTCAAAAAAGGGAGCCAGCTTGAAGCAATGACTCTTCGGTCACTCCTATTTTTTGACCAATCCATTTTTTGACCAATCCATTTTTTGACCAATCCATTTTTTGACCAGCCAATCTTTTGACCATTCTCCATCGTGTTCTCGCTAGACGACGACTCGTTGACCGTTCTCGTAGACCTCCGCCAACCGAAAAGGTTCTTCCAAGTTGCTGTTGTCGTAGACCACGACATGCGGAAGACGTGCGATGGCTCTTTGCAAATTCGCTTTGGTCCGTTCGAAGCGGCCTTTCAATTTTTCGTCGGGTATGTCATGACCTCCCTGGCTGGCACGCATCGCGACACGACGGATCGACTCGCCGGCGCTATCAACGCGGATGAACAAAAGCACGACGGTGAAACCCGACTCAACATACGTCGCGAGCGTGTCGACTTTGTCGCCGACAGGATCGGAGAGCACCGTTTCAAAGATAAAACTCTCTCCCTGGGCTGCGAGCGACGAACGAATGGCCGCTGCCAACTCGGCTGCTTCGTATGCACCGATCTCCAGTCCTTCTGCGATCACATCCGCGTTGATGAAACGCAGGCCGCAGTCGGAAAGAAACGTCTCAAAGAAGGTCGATTTTCCCGCACCATTGGATCCAGCAATCGCGATGACGATGGGTCGCCGGTCCAGGAACGCAAACGGCAGACTCAACGTTTGCCCTCGACTTCGACAAAGTCGCGGCCGACAAATCGGCCAATCACTTCCGATCCGTCTGCTTCGATGCGTCGGAGCAACTCCGGGTCACCAGGGACCGGCTTGTAATGCGGATAGGGACGTTGCTTCAGATAGGCCTCGACACGTTTGCGACCCGCGACGGTGTCGACCTCCGCAATCGCTTGCGAAAGGGATCGCTCGGAACCCGATCTCTGCAACAATAACGAGCGGTCGCCACGCAGGAGTGGTTCGATCGATTTTCCAAGCCCGGCCCAGAATTCAATCTGCCCGGCAATGCTCCGCTGGGAGAACGGCACGACCGCACGCGCGTCGTCGACAAGTTGATCCGAAAGCTTGACTGGCTGACCCATAAATCACCTCAGACCAAATGGTATCATTTCGCTACCTGCAAATCCAGTTGTTAGTACGGCGATTTGGTGCCGCGATTCGATGCCGCCCACCGAGTAGTTGCTTCGACGTGCCCGAGTCCGCATGCAGGCGCGGGTTGGGGAGGGTGGGCTAGGGGTCAAAAAATGGGTTGGTCAAAAAATGCAGCCAGCTCGCAGTCAC
>NZ_JBFHKV010001139.1:0-2635 GCF_041595215.1 Stieleria sp.
AACCCCACACGCTGGCCGAAGTCGAAGCGCAGAACAAACGTTACGCCGCCGGCGGTGGAAAGCAACGCAAGTGAGCTGAAGCCTGAACACCAGCGCACGTTGGTGTCTAGCCTTCAGGCGATTCCCACGCGCTGCGAAGCAGCGAACCGAGCGGCTAAAGCCTGCACACCAGCGCACGTTGGTGTCTAGCCTTCAGGCGATTCCTCACGCGCTGCGAAGCAGCAAGACGAGCGGCTGAAGCCTGCACACCAGCGCACGTTGGTGTCTAGCCTTTAGGCGATTCCCGGTCGCTGCTATGCAGCGACCGGGTGCGGCTGTAGCCTGCACACCAACACGCATGCCCGTGCCAATCGTGTCCGACGCGTTTCGCTAACGCTTGGTGATCATCGCCAATGCTTCTTCACCGGTCGTGATCTGGCCATCGAGTTGGGCGTCGCGGGCGGCTTGCAACCAGGTTCGAAATTGGGGACCGGGCTGGTGGCCGGCGGCGCGGAACATGTCGCCGGTCAGCAGCGGCCGGGGGTTCAAACGCTCCTCGGGCCACGCCAGTGCCTTGCGACACAAGTCCACTCCGGCTTGCGGCAGCTCCTTGGCACAGGTGATCGCCGCGGCGACGTGAAACACGCAATCGGCGTCACGATCAACCAGCGTCGGTTGCACGGCCGACCACTGCTGCCGATGGGCATCGGCGATGATCGACCAGCGTTTCGCCGCCGCGGTGATTCGACGCGTTTCTTCGCTGGAAAGTCGCCACTGATGTGAAATCCGTTTGACGAGTGTTCCGATCGGCGAGGCTGCCGGATTTTCTGCGATCACGTACAAGATCAACGCCATCGAAGACTCGAAATCCAACGACTGGCGATGTCCCAGATAATTGACCAAGGAGGACGGTTCAGCGAAGCGCAATTCGGGCAGGATCAACCGGTCCAGCCCGCACTCGATCAACAGCTCCAAGCCGCGCGGGGCATGGATCGAAACCACAATGCGTCGCATCTCCGCGCCGATCCGTTCGGCGCTGACGACCGCGATCTCATCGGCACGGTGAACGATCTCCGCTTTGGTCGCCGCATCGAGTTCGAAACCGAGCGTGGTCGCGAACCGCACCGCTCGCAACATTCTCAATTTGTCTTCTTCGAAGCGTTCGTCGGCGGCGCCGATCGTCCGCAATCGCCGCGCCGCCAGATCGACTTGGCCGCCGACATAGTCGATCACTTTTTCTTCGGCGGGATCGAAGAACAGGCCGTTGATCGTAAAATCGCGGCGCAGGGCGTCGTGTTTGGCGTCACCGTAATGGACCTTGTCGGGACGTCGACCGTCGCTGTACTCGCCGTCGCTGCGAAACGTGGCGACTTCGGTGGGATGGACGTGATCGAGCTTGGCCCACGAGTCGTCGGCTCGTTTTTCGGGCAACACCCCGATCACACCGAACGACGCGCCGAAGGCGAGCGTCTTGCGTTTTCCGAAGATTTCGCGGACACGGTCGGGGGTCGCGTCGGTGGCGACGTCGAAGTCCTTGGGTTCGCGACCGAGCAGCGCGTCGCGGACGCATCCGCCGGCAAAATACGCGACGTGTCCCCGCTCATGGAGCCGCGCACAAATCCGAGTCGCCTCGGCGAACGATGCGCGCGTCTCCAGAGAGTGATCGCTGCTGGAATCAAACAGGGGACCAATTTTCGTCAATGGTTTGCCGTGGAAGGAGGATGTTTCGGGCAATCGACCGGATCACGATTGTCGATTTCTCCGTGTTCGGTTACAAGCTGGGCTATGAACTCTCCCCCGATCAAGCCGAGAACGCGCCGCAAGCGAGGCGTCGTCGCCGTCGTCTTTCGCGACGCCAAACTGCTGATCATCCGTCGCGCCCTGACCGTGACGGCACCCGGCAAGCTTTGTTTGCCCGGCGGAGGGATTGAACCAGGAGAGACAGAAGCCGAGGCCCTGGTTCGCGAAATGCAGGAAGAACTCGCCATCGACGTCACTCCGGCCGGACTATGTTACCGCAGCGTGACGTCGTGGGGCACCAATCTGGCCTGGTGGCACGCCCATTTGGACGAGGGCCACCATCCGATCGCCAACCCGGACGAAGTGGCCGACGTGTTTTGGATGAGTCGCGATGAAGTCCGCTACGCCGCCGACGTGCTGCCGAGTCTGCCGCCGTTTCTGACCGCCTGGGAACGGGGCGAAATCGAGCTGCCGTGCGACTGGCGCTGATCGCACGTCGATTCGCTACAACCACAAACAATCGATCGATCCGGCGACCAACAACAACATGCTGATCGCGACGTTGGCGTGGAAGAACGCTTCGTTGACGCGATTCAGATCGTTCGGCCGCACCAGCGTGTGCTGTCGCACGACCAATGCGGTGATGCAGACCAGCGTGATCCAGTACAACCAGCCGAATCCCACGCTCGGGGCCAACCCGGGCAATGCGGCCAAAAGGACCAGCATCAGCACGTGTGATCCGGCCGCGATTCGAAAGGCACCGGCCACCCCGAATCGACTCGGCACGCTGTGCAGCCCCGCGGCGGCATCAAACGCTTGATCCTGGCACGCGTAAATGATGTCGAATCCCGTCACCCACGCGGCCACGGCGGCGGCAAGCAGCAACGGCGCCACCAGATCGCTCGGCCCGGCAAAC
>NZ_JBFHKV010001140.1:0-2634 GCF_041595215.1 Stieleria sp.
CGTCAGCTATTAGATTTAGGCTGCCTTGCGACCCTCGCCCGGACTCTCGCGGTATCGCTTGATTTTATTGGTCAGCGTCCGCGGCGAGACTCCCAATTTTTCCGCAACCAAACGCCGATTGCCGAAGCGATCAATCGCCGCGGTAATGATCTGCCGTTCGACCTCTTCCAAATGCGTGTGCAGCCAACGCTCCGGCAGCGGCTCCGGTTGATCCTCGCCGTCTGCTGCACGGTCTGCTGCACGGTCTGAAGCACGGTCTGATTCGCGGTCTGAAGCACGGTCTGCTGTACGGTCTGAAGCACGGTCCGATTCACGGTCTGCGACGCCGGCGTGAACGGCGTGGCCGCTCCGCCGGTCCACGGAGTCAGCGGTCTCGGGCAGCCCCAGATGCTCGACGCTGATTCTCGGACCGTCCGACAACACGCAAGCCCGGTGAATCACATTGCGTAGCTCGCGAACATTGCCCGGCCAATCATGACGGGCCAGCGCCTTCATCGCAGGCGCATCCAAACCTTCGATTTCGACTTCGCCCTCGTGTTTGAATTGCCCGATGAAATGCATCGCCAACGGCGGAATGTCACCGATCCTCTCACGCAGTGGCGGAATCACAATTTCAATCACATTGATTCGATGGAACAGGTCCAGCCGAAAATTGCCTTCGTCGATTTCGTGTTGAAGGTCTCGGTTGGATGCCGCGACGATTCGTACATCGTGGTCAATCGGCGTGCTATTGCCGACGCGTTCGAATCGCTTCGATTCCAAAACACGCAGCAATTTCGCCTGAGACGCGATCGGAATTTCGCTGACTTCATCGAGCATCAGTGTGCCGTCGTTGGCCAACTCGAACCGTCCTCGCCGCGCCGCGACGGCACCGGAGAAAGCGCCCTTTTCATGCCCAAAGAGTTCGCTTTCGAGCAGATTCTCTGGAAGCGCGGCGCAGTTGACCGTCACCATGGCCTTGGACGACCTGGGACTGGATTGATGGATCAGTTCGGCAAACAGCTCCTTGCCGGTACCGCTTTCACCGGTCAGCAACACCGGGGCACTCGAACGCCCCGCTCGCTGAGCAAACTTGATCAGCTGTTTGATTTTTGGTGATTGAGTGATAATCATCCTAAAAACGCACGGATGCGAATCCCGAAGGTCGCGTCAGGCGTGATGGTTCCCCCGATAGGCGTTTTGCATTTGCACCTCGCGTACACTGCCTTGAATTTTTGGAAACAGCCGACGCAGCGAGTCGACCGACGCTTTCTCTAGGCCGGCCAATTTCGGCATCAACGATTTGACCACGTCGATGGTCTCGTCCGTCAAGGCCTTGATCTGCCCGCTGGCGTGCTCATGTTCCTCTTGATAACGCTCGCGGAGCGGTCGCAGCAGATCCTCGGTCTGCTTGATTTGCTTCATCTGCTCGTTGATCGCCTCAACACCACGTCCGGGCTCGCGTTCAATCGCATCGACGATCTCACTGAGAGACTGGTACTGCTGCTTGAGCTTGATGGTGTAGTCGATCAGCGTCTGTTCTTCATGGGCTAACATAGGTTTCTGACCTTTCCAGGAGGGCATCGAATTCTGTTGACACGCGATTGAATTTCACCTGTGTTCCATCCGCAGCCTCTGCATACTTAAGCCACCACTTGGCTGCTTTGACGGGATAATCCGTCGATTCTTCATTGGCGATCTCCCGCAGCGTCCCCTGCGCTTTCTCAAACTCGCCGAGCTTACGTTGGCACAGCGCGATCAGCAGATCCAGCCAGGTGCGGTCGGACTGGGAAAGCGCATCGACCGATACGGAGCGAAACGCCTTGAGTGCCGATTCATAATTTCCGGTACGGTAAAGACTCTCACCGAGCGCCATGGCATTGACCGGATTGGGCAGAATCCGCTCAGCGGGCCTGTCGGCTTCGGGCGCAGGTTCTTCAGCGGCATCGCTTACCGGAGCCGCATTGTTCAAGCTATCGTCGATCGACGACAGCGCCGAGCCAGAGTCTGCCGCCGCCCCGGGACGACCAACCGGATCCGCTTGAATCACGTCGCCGCTGGGCACGGACAACGCGGGCGCTGCGGTCCCCCCAGGGATCCCGGACGCTTGCCCGGTCGGCGTGGCCATCATCCGGTCACGACGAAGCCGCTGAAGAATCCGAATGCGTTCGCGAATCTCAGACAGACTTCTGGTTGACCGCCCCGCCGATGCCCCAGCCTCCGCGCCATCGGCCGCCCCATCACCATCGACAGAGCCGCCGCCAGGAACCCAAGCACTCGGCCCGCCCGACTGAGACGCCGACTGAGACGCTGGCTGCGTCTCTGGTTGGGACGCTGGATCGCCTGCCGATTGACGCTCCAACCGGGCCTCCTGCGTGGTCTTGATCAGGGCGTCGAGACGATCTTGCACGTTTTGGTTACTTGCCGACTTCCCGGTCATCATCGAACGCAGCGACGGCGCGTCCCCTTCGGTCGCTTGGCCACACACCGGCCCCGCCAGACCCCACAACGCGACCAGCGGAAACACCAACAGACGTTTACCGAATACTCTTGCAATCAACGTGACGCAGCCTTCTGAGGGTTGTGTTCGAACTTTCATGGCGACACCGCCGTTTCACCGCCAGCCTCTGACGCCGCCCCTTCGGACTTGGGCAA
>NZ_JBFHKV010001141.1:0-2622 GCF_041595215.1 Stieleria sp.
AGTTAAGCGTCGTTTCCTCGTACGGGGGCCCGTAGGCTCGCGCCAAACGGCTGATATTCGTTTGATATCAGCCGGTTCGCGCCAGCGTCCGGGCCTCTCGATTGGTCTTAAATTTGCGGTATCGGCATCAGCGACCGATTCAGCGCAGTCCAGGCGGAGCCTCGGAACAAGTCGGTGACCCGGCCTCACACGGTGACTTCGACGCTCAATGAATCTTGATCGGCGTAGCGGCGGCGGATCGGTTCGATCTCTTGTTCGATGAACTCGTCGACTTGTTCGGGGGCGCGTCCGACGAAATCGAGCGGGTTGATTTCGGTGTCGAACGAGACGGCGGAGAAGGCGTCGTCGTTCTTGAGCCGTTCGATCATGTCATTCGGTTTGCCTTCGGCGTTGACCAATCGAGCGACTTCGCGGCTGTGGACGCGAATCCGTTCGTGCAGCTCTTGGCGATCTCCGCCTGCTTCGACGGCGCGCATCATGATGTTTTCCGTTTCCATGTACGGCAATTCCTTCGCCAGATTGTGCTCGATGGTCTTGGGGTAGACGACGAATCCGCTGGCGATGTTTTGCATCAGCACCAAGGAGGCGTCGATCGCCAGGAAGGCTTGGGGGATCACCAGCCGGCGGTTGGCGCTGTCGTCCAGTGTGCGTTCCATCCACTGCGTGGCGGCCGTCATCGCCGGGCTGCTTTGCAAGCTCATCACAAACCGTGTCAGCGCACAAATCCGCTCGCTCCGCATCGGGTTGCGTTTGTAGGGCATCGCCGACGAACCGATCTGTTGTTTTTCGATCGGTTCTTCGATTTCTTTGCGGTTGGCCAACAGCCGGATGTCGGTCGCGGTCTTGTGCAGGCTTTGGGCGATCCCGCTGAGTGCGTCCAGCAATTGCGCGTCGACTTTCCGCGGATAGGTTTGCCCGGTCACGGCGTAGGTTCGTTCGAATCCGATTTTCTCTGCAATGCGGCGTTCCAGCTGGCGGACCTTGTCGTGATCGCCCCCGAACAATTGCAGGAAACTGGCTTGGGTCCCGGTGGTTCCCTTGGCGCTGCGGGCGCAGAGCGTGTCGAGTCGGTGTTCGATTTCGTGCAGGTCCAGGACCAGGTCATAGGTCCACAGGCAGCACCGTTTGCCGACGGTCGTCGGTTGGGCGGGTTGCAGGTGGGTGAAGCCGAGGCAGGGCAGGGCACGGTGCTGGGCGGCGAAGGTGGCCATCGTGTCGATGGTGGCGGCCAGCCGTCGGGCGACCAATCGCAGCGCGTCGCGGATCAAAATGACGTCAGCGTTGTCGGTGATGAAACAACTGGTGGCGCCCAGGTGAATGATTTTCTTGGCGTCGGGGCATTGGTCCCCGTAGGCCTCGACATGGGCCATCACGTCGTGGCGTCGAATCCGCTCGTATTCTTGGGCCACGTCCAGATTTAGATTGGACTCAAACGCGCGGAGTTGGTCCAATTGCGTGTCAGAAATTTCGATTCCGAGCTCTTTTTCGCTTTCTGCCAGGGCAATCCAGAGGCGTCGCCAGGTCTGGAAACGTCGATTGGGGCCCCAAAGCGTCGCCATTTCTCGAGACGAATAGCGTTCGATCAGGGGGTTTTGGTACGTTGATTCGGCGGGATTGGACGAGGATAAAGTCATTTCGATGGTATTGGGACGTCGGAATCGAAGGCGTTTCGTGGTTCAATCGAGTGCGATAACATACTGGGCTTGCGATGTCTGACAATTCGTCGATCGATGAACGCCACTCGTTGCGAGTAGGTCTCGCTCCCCCTCGAGATTCACAAGCCGCTGAGTCCAATATGCATTTGAGCCTTATTGAGCGATTCTCCGCCCCGGCGTTTTTTCGAATCAGTGGATTTTTTCACAACATAGTGGCAGCTCAACGTCAGCGTTTGCCGAAAGATAATTTTATGAGAGTTGGTCTTCCTTTGATCCGATCGTCGGCGGCTGTCCTGTGTGGCGTCGCCCTGTTGTCCCTGGCCCCATTGGCTTGTGCTGCGGAACCGGTGCAGCTTGAGCAGGAGGCCGAATCGCCCCAGGTCGAAGTCCAACCGGGGCAGGACCAGGGGCAGCCAAAAGCGGACGAATATGTGTCCGCGGTTGATCTGTTGCCCGAATCCACTGCGGGGGTCATCCGGATTCCCGAGTTGCCGGCGTTTTGCGACGCCTGGGAACGAACGCAAATCGGGCTGCTGTTTGCCTCCGAGGAAATGCAGCCGTTTCTCGATGACCAGCGGGAACGCGCGCGGTCGTACTTTGATTCGCTCAACCGCAAGATCGGATTGAAACCCGATGATCTGTACGAGATTGCGTCGGGAGAAGTCACCCTGGCGTGGTTGTCGTTCACCGATGACAAACGCCGTCCGTATGCACTGTGCGTCATCGCGGACATTCGCGACCGGAAAGTGGAAGCCGACCAGGCAGCGGAAAAGATCGACGCCGACTTGAAAGCCGGTGGCGCGGTTCGCACCGACGTCAAATACGGCGACGAAACGATTCGGGTCTACCGCACCAAGCCGAAACCCGGGCAACTGAAAATCGTCGAGATCGCGCTGACGTGGAATGACGAACGCTTTATCGCGGCCGATCGCGAGAGCGTGGTTCAAGGTGTGTTGGACGTCGCCGC
>NZ_JBFHKV010001142.1:0-2613 GCF_041595215.1 Stieleria sp.
CAAGCAATAGGGCGAGAAGGCGTAGGGACATTGTCTGATTAAGTGATAGGAAAGGATGATCGGATCGAAAAAGTGGGATAGGCTTCCAGCCTGTCATTTCAGGGCTGACTAATCCAACCGGCTGCGAATCCACTCCGCCATCAGCTTCAAGTGCTCGTCATCATAAAATGCGTTTCCGCCGTGTGCGGCGCCGTGGATGACGTGGAACGTGACATCCAGTCCGGCACGCTCGTAAGCCCCTTGGAGTTCGTGTGACTGGTTGATCGGCATCTGCGGATCTTGGTCGCCGTGGATCAGCAACAGCGGCGGGTCGCCGGAATCGACGTGCTCGACCGGACTGGCCAGTCGAGCCGCGTCCGGAACGCCGGTCGGCAAGTCACCCAAAAGAAGCTTCAGTGCCGGCTCACGAACGCTCAAACCGTGCGGCGTCGATTGGCTGAGGATCGTTTGCAAGTTGCTCGCGCCGTACAAGGAAACGATCGCGGAGACGCCGGATGGAACCTCCGCATTTCCCATCGCCAGGTCTTCCAACGCTTGGACGCCATCGCTGACGCCGACCAACGCGGCCAGATGGCCACCAGCCGATGCACCGGCAATCACGATCCGATCAGGGTCAATTGCAAACCTCGTCGCATGCGCGCGCAGGAAACGGATTCCCGCTTTGATGTCTTCGGTTTGCGCGGGAAACCGTGCCGTCCCGCTCAAGCGGTAATTGAGACTTGCGATCGCGAAGCCCTGTTCGGTCAATCGCTTGATCGGCACGTTGCGTTTGTGACCGGCACGCCACGCACCGCCATGCACCCAAACGATCAACGGGGACACGCCGTCGGTCTGGCTGGGGTAGAAATCCAGTTTCAAATCAACGCCGTCGATCTTGGCAAACGCAACATCATGTTGGATTGCAGGCTCGGCTGAACGGACGGGGATTGCGATCGAGCAGACCATCAACAGGCACAGAGAAAATCGGCGCATGGCAACAACGTTGGAAGACGCGAATGAAACGGGCATGCGTGTTGGTGTCTAGGCTTGAGCCGATCCCCGCTACGTTAACGTCAACGAGGGGGCCGCTCGCGCTGACGCGAATCGGCTGATGTCAAACGACTATCAGCCGTTTGCCGCGAGCCTGCGGGCCAACACCCGCCGCATTGCGGATGCGCCTAAAGACTGGACACCAACGCTTGCTGAATCGCTACCAACTCTGTCTGTGGCGGCGTTCATGCAAGACGCATTTTGTCGGGCATTGTACACCGCATCAGACCGTCGCGGTTGGCTCTTTGGAACGCACCTGACCGGTGAAGACGCTGATCACCAATTTCATCAGCAGTGTCAGAACCAGCATTCCGAACGCCCAGATCCCGACGGTGACTTTCCATTCGATCAGGCTGGGCGTGTATTCCACGATCTCGTGAAGCGTCGAAGGGATGAATCCGGGGATGATCAGGCCCATGCCTTTTTCGATCCAGATGCCGACGATGCAGCACAGGCAGGCGACGATGCGGACGGTGCTGCGTTCCATGGCCGCGGGCAGGAAGAACAGAAACGTGCCGAGCAAATTGAGCGCGATGGCCGACCAGATCCATGGCACCAAGCCGTGATGACCGTGAGCCCCGAAGAACAGGTAGTTGGCTGCCGATGCGTGCCCGCCGCCGGTGTAAAAGAGCGTGAAAATCTCGCTGGCCAACATCACCAGGTTGACCACCATCGCGACGCGGATGATTTGAATCAGCGTCCTGGCCGGACCCACCGGCGCGGTGTAGCCGGTGGTGACCCGCATCACCCGCATCACCAGGATGATGAAGGCCGGTCCGCTGACAAATGCCGAGGCCAGAAATCGCGGTGCCAGCAAGGCGGTGTTCCAAAATGGCCGTCCGCCCAGTCCGCAGTACAGGAATGCGGTGACCGTATGAATGCTGATCGCCCAAAAGATCGACAAGAACACAAACGGGATATACCACTTGGGATCGGGTTTGCGACCCAGGTAACGCATGTAGAGTAAGTAGCCGACGACGTGCAGGTTGATCAACAGGTAGCCGTTGAGCACGATCACGTCCCAGGTCAACATCGAGATCGGCCAATTGAATTCCCCGATGCCGGGAATCATGTGCCAGAATCGATCTGGGCGGCCCAGGTCGACGATCACGCTCAACGTGCACATCACGATCGCCGCGATCGCTACTGTTTCTCCGACGATCACCACCTTGTGCATGTCTTCGTCGTCATACAAATACGCGGGGATCACCATCATCACGCCGCCGGCGGCCAGGCCGACACAGAAGGTGAAGTTGGCGATGTACAAACCCCAGCTGACGTGATCGGTCATGTTGGTGCCAATCATGCCGCCGGCGACCTGATTGGCCCATGCGTTGGCACCCACCAAAGACAAGGCGGTCAGTAGGGTCATCCAGGCATAGAACCCGAACGATCCCTCGGTCGCCAGCGAGAGGATGCGTTTGAGAAATCGCGGATAGCTGAGCAGATGGGATTCATCGCTGCGATGATCATCGCTCGTCGGCACGGCCGTGGTGCTGCTCATGTTCTTGCTTGATTCACTTGCCGAAGCAAACGGGGGATGGACGTTGATGGTTGGTGCCCAGGCTTGAGACGCTTCCACGG
>NZ_JBFHKV010001143.1:0-2608 GCF_041595215.1 Stieleria sp.
GAAGACGCGTTTTACGATCGCATTGAAAATCGTTCGTCGCACCGCGAGCATTTGGTCCGGCCCGTCGCGTTGCTGATCCGAGGGGCTCAGCAAGAAATCATGGCATTTTCGCGAAACGTTTCTGCCGCCGGCATTGGGCTGATCACGCAAAACGAGATCCCCGAGCGGTCCACGGCGGTGCTGACGATTGAGTCGCTTAAGGGTGGGCCGATCAAAATGTTGGCGCAGTGTCGCTGGTGTCGTCCCTATGGGCCGAACTGGAAGATTTCTGGCTGGCAATTCATCAACATGCATCGCTAGTGCCTGGTCTCGTTGAAACGCGGTCGGGCGGGTAACATCTGGCGTCATGGAAAAGACAAACATTGCCATTGTTGGCCTGGGAACTGTTGGTAGCGGTGTTGCGCGTCTGTTGCTTGATCATGGAGACCGCACGGCGCGTCATGCCGGTCGAACGTTGTGGTTGCGCAAGGCGGTCGCCAGAGACCTCGCCAAAGCCGCTGCACGGATCGATCTGCCCGAAGGTGTGTTGACCGATTCGATCGATGAAGTCGTCGACGATCCGGAAATCACCGTCGTGGCGCAACTGATCGGCGGGCTCGAACCCGCTCGATCGATCATGCTGCGGTTGCTGGAATCGGGCAAAGACATCGTCACCGCGAACAAGGCCCTGCTGGCCGAGCACGGTCCGGAACTGTTCGATCGCGCCCGACAATTGGGACGCAGCATCGCGTTTGAAGCGTCTGTGGCCGGCGGTATCCCGATCATCGCCAACATCAGCCAGTGCTTGTCGGCCAACCAGCTGCAATCGCTCGAAGGGATCCTGAACGGGACCAGCAACTTCATCGTCAGCCAGATGGACGAGTTCGGTTCCAACTATGAAGAAGTCGTCAAAATGGCGCAGGAACTCGGGTACGCCGAAGCGGATCCGACAATGGACGTCGACGGGACGGACGCGGCGCAAAAGCTGGCGATCTTGGCTCACCTGGCGTTCGGCGCCGCCGTCGACTGGAATGACATCCCCAAAGTCGGCATCGATGGGTTGGATCCGGTGGATCTGCGTTACGCGCGGGAACTGGGCTATCGAATCAAATTACTGGCCGTCGCCAATCTGACCGACGACGGCTTGGAATTGTCGGTTTCGCCGACGCTGTTGAAGATCGGGACGCCGCTGGCCGAAGTGCGAAACGCGTTCAATGCGATCCGCGCGATCGGCGATGCCGTCGGCCCCGTGTTCTTCCATGGGCTGGGAGCCGGCCAAATGCCGACGGCGTCCGCTGTCGTGGCAGATTTGATCGACACCGCGGTCGGCCGAACCAAGTTGACCTTTCAAACGCTGGAATATTTCTCCAGCGACAATCCTCCCCGCGCCATCCTTCGCGACGCCGAAACGTTGCGAGGGCGGTTCTACCTGAGGCTGCATGTCGCCAATCATCCCGGGACGCTGGCGGCCATCGCCAACGTCTTGGCCAAGCATGCGATCTCGATCGCCTCGGTGATCCAGCACGAGACCGAAGCCGCCGGCGGGGACCTGGAACTGGTGCCGCTGGTGATCATGACGCACGAAGCGACCGAGGGTGCGGCGAAGTTGGCGACGGCGGAGATCGAATCGCTGACCGCCGTCCAAGGTCCCGTCACGCGATTCCGCGTGAAAGAATAGCGTCGTCGGACGCCCGCCGGGTCGTGCCGGCGTGCGAGCATTCACTGATCGCGACGGAAACGTCGCCCAGCCGAATCAAACCGCTGCGGCGCTCGCCAGACCGTAGGCGAGAATGGTTTGCTGCAACTGGCTTTCGGCCGCTTCGTCCAGGGGCGTCATCGGCAAACGCAATTCTCCCGTGTCGCGTCCGACCATCCGCATCGCGGCCTTGACCGGAATCGGGTTGGTGGCCAGCCCCAGCATGTTGCTGCACAGGGCGAACAACTGGTGGTGCATTTTGCGAGCGAGTTCATAATCGCCGCTGCTGGCCGCCCGGACCAATTTGATCATGTCGCCGGGAACCAGGTTGCCGACGACCGACACCACGCCTTCAGCTCCGACACTCATCATCGGCAACGTCAGCGAGTCGTCGCCGGAGAGCACGGTCAAATCGGTCGTGCCGACGATCGCCGAGCACTGATCCAGTTTGCCCGTCGCTTCCTTGACCATCGTGATGCCCGGCAGTTCGGCCAATCGCTGGATGGTCGACACGTCGATTTCTTTTCCGGTACGGCCGGGGATGTTGTAGACACAGACCGGAATGTCGACGGCTTCGGCAACCGCTTTGAAGTGCTGGTACAAGCCTTCTTGGGTCGGCTTGTTGTAATAGGGTGCGACCTGCAGCGTCGCATCGGCACCTTCGTCCGCGGCCCGTTTCGTCAAACGCAGTGCTTCGGCGGTGCTGTTGCTGCCCGTACCGGCCATCACTTTCGCGCGTCCGGCGACGCACTGAATCGTCTCCGCGATCACGCGCTCATGCTCGTCGTGCGTCAACGTCGGCGATTCGCCGGTCGTCCCAACGGGAACGATGCAACGCGTGCCCGCTTCGATTTGGAATTCGATCTGCTGTTTCAACCGGTCGTAGTCCACTCCGCCGTTGGCAAAGGGCGTGATGATGGCGACCGATAGTCC